>CAISYK010000953.1 GCA_903889605.1 uncultured Bacteroidota bacterium | reverse complement strand
TTTAAAAATTGGCATAGCATTTGCCCATTAATTATAGTAACTAATTCAAAATATTATGAAAAAGTATGTATTAATATTAACAGTCGTAATGATTGCAAGCCTAGGTTTTCTATCATTTCAAAGCGATAGAAGAGAGATGCCGCAGATTGCAAATAATGGTTCGGTAAAAGACCTTCCTTTACTGAATAATGAAGCCTTTAAACGCGGCGAAATGCTGACTTTCAGAATGCGTTACGGCATTATTGAGGCTGGAATAGCCACTCTTGCAGTAACTGATGAAGCCCGTGATCTAGGAGGTCGAAAAACTTTTCACGTTGTAGGTATAGGGAAATCTCAAGGTGCATTTGACTGGTTCTTTAAAGTACGCGACCGTTATGAAACATATATTGATGAAAAGGCAATTGTTCCATGGTTATTTGTAAGACGTATACAAGAAGGCAGTTATACATGCAGTCAGGATTATGTTTTTGACCACTATAAAGAAAAAGTAAATGTTGGAGACAATCAAATATTCGACAGCGGACCAAACATGCAGGATATGCTTTCCGCTTTTTATAACGCGCGTACAATGGATCTTTCTGGTGCCAAGCCTGGTGATGTTTACTTGGTTAATACTTTTGTGGATAAAGAAATATTTCCGGTAAAAATAAAGTTTATCGGCCGGGAAACGATTACGACAGCTTTGGGAACCTTCAAATGTTTGAAATTCCGCCCTATTATTCAAAAAGGACGCGTATTTAAACATGAAGAAGATTTGAATGTTTGGATAAGTGACGACAAAAACCACATTCCTATTCTAGGCCAGGCAGACGTGTTGGTAGGTTCCATAAAAGCAGAATTAACAGGATATTCAGGACTGGCAAACCCTTGTGCTAAGGTTGATTAATAAGTCAGCAGCAATCCTCCAAAAAAGGGGGGGGCAAAGTCAATATATAATGGAACTCAATAGCTGGGCTAATTAGCCTTTTCGGGGAGGTTAGTCAGGAGCTGACTCTTTTATTTCACACCTCTCTTACCATCAAGCTGTCGGCAAAATTTATTAGCTGTTGTTTTTTTATTTCATCCGCGGGTATTTCATTGAGGAATGTAAGGGCTGTACTGTAATGTTTTTTCATTTCTGCGCGGGCAAGTTCTGCAATATTTAAAAAATTATAAATCGCAGTTACGGCTTCCACTTTTTCTTTTTCATCAAAGTGAGGGGCATTTATCCACTGATGAAGTTCTTCTTTCATATAGCGGTTGCCTTCTGCCATTTCAACAGCTTTCAGAAGCAAATACGTTTTTTTGTTTGCAGCAATGTCTCCGCCTTTTTGTTTCCCGAATTTTTCCGCATCGGCATACACATCTAAAATATCGTCCTGCAGCTGAAATGCCAAACCAATATGTTTTCCGAAATTATAAAGGTTTTGAGCACTTTTTTCATCAGCGCCTCCAATTAATGCTCCTATTTTAAGACTCCCTCCAAGCAATACAGCGGTTTTTAATTCTATCATTTTTAAATACTGCCCGATAGTAACCGTTTGAATATGCTCATAGTTCATATCCTGCTGCTGACCTTCACATACCTTAACCGCCGTATCGCTGAATATTTCCAAAAGCTGCGGAAGAACCGCTCCTTCATATTTACAAAGCTCCTGATATGATTTTATAAGCATAGCGTCACCGCTTAAAATCGCAACGTTATCATTCCACTTTTTATGAACGGTACTTTTATTTCTACGCAATGGCGCCTTATCCATAATATCGTCATGCACCAATGAGAAGTTGTGAAACAGTTCAACCGCTAATGCCGGATATAATGCCTTAGATACATCCCCGTCAAAAAAACCGCAGCCAGCAAATACTAATACCGGACGCAGGCGTTTACCCCCTAAAGACATAATATATTCAATAGGTTCATATAGTTCCTTGGGATTTGAGCCGTATTTTTTGTTTTTTAATGCTTGCTCAATTTGTTTCTGATATTCAATGAAAGTATTCAAAGTAATACGAATTACGAATTAGAGTTTGTTAAATTACTCTGTTAAATTTGAGAATTGATTTAATATTGTTTTCAATTGCCGGCCGCGGAATTGCCAAATTGTATTAATTGCCGGATGTAAATTGCAAAATTGCCTATTTGCACTATTGTTCTGCAAGTTTCATTAAATAATTGCCGTAACCGCTTTTCATTAACGGTACCGCAAGTTTTTTTAATTGTTCCTTATTTATGTAATTCATTCGGTAAGCTACTTCTTCTATACATCCAATACGCAAGCCCTGGCGCTCCTCAATTACCTGAACAAACTGACCTGCCTGCATAAGCGAGGCAAATGTCCCTGTATCAAGCCATGCTGTGCCTCTGTCTATAATTCCAACTTTTAATTTTCCCTGCAGTAAATAATGTTTATTTACATCTGTAATTTCATATTCCCCGCGCGGGCCTGGTTTAAGATCCTTCGCAATTCCTATTACGCTGTTATCATAAAAATACAAACCTGGAACTGCGTAGTTAGATTTTGGTTTTACCGGTTTTTCTTCGATAGATATTGCCTTTCCGTTTTCATCAAACTCAACAACGCCGTAACGTTCAGGATCCGACACATGATATGCAAATACAACTCCGCCTTCAGGGTTTTGATGCTGCTGAAGCAATCGGCCTAGACCTGCACCGTAAAAAATATTATCTCCGAGAATCAAAGCTACTTTATCTTTTCCAATAAATTTTTCACCAATAACAAAAGCTTGTGCAAGCCCGTTAGGGATTTCCTGAACAGCATAAGAAAAACTGCATCCAAGGCTTTTACCATCACCGAGCAAGCGCTCAAAATGCGGTAAATCATGCGGGGTAGAAATGATCAATATCTCCGAGATCCCGGCCATCATTAAAACAGAAAGCGGATAGTATATCATTGGCTTGTCATATATAGGCATTAACTGCTTACTAACGGCAAGTGTTAATGGATGCAGACGTGTGCCAGAACCTCCGGCTAAAATTATTCCTTTCATTTAAAACAGGTATTAATGGTATATTATTATATGCCGAAATTAACAATAAGAACTCGCTTTGCTATATCTCTTCAAGGATAGGCTTAAGGAATAGCTTTGTTTGAATAAACACAACTTCGGCTCCCTAAATTATGCTGAGTTAAGAATTACCTGCTCTCACAGGCAGGTCAAGCGTTATCGTTATATTTCAGTTATTTAATCAATTGAAATAATCGGATTTTATTATTATTGTTGTTTCAGCGCAATGTCTAAACATTCCATCACTACGCGCTGAACACCTTGCAATATTTCCGGTGTATGCGCTTCAGAAACAAATCCTACTTCATAGCCGGAAGGTCCAATATAAACTCCTCTTTCAAGCAATTCTTTGTGCAGAATTTTAAAATATTTCATACTGTCAGGAACAATCTCTTCAGCGGACTGTATGCTTAAAGCATCAGTGAAAGCGAACCAAAAAATGGAGCCTATAGAAAACACTTTAAAGCTGTAGCGGTTTAGGCCAGCGTAATCATTCAATGCATTTACAAATGCAGTATTTTTTTTCTCCAAATCTTTGTAAAAGCCTGGTTTCAAACATTCGGTCAGCTGAGCAATGCCGGCTGCCATGGCAACAGGGTTTCCGCTCAATGTTCCTGCTTGGTATACATTCCCGTCAGGTGAAATATGGCTCATTATCTCATTGCTTGACCCATACATACCAACAGGCAGGCCTCCGCCGATAATTTTTCCATAAGTTATAATATCAGGCTGAATATCATAATAACCTGCAGCGCCGGTAAATCCAATACGAAAACCGCTTATCACCTCATCAAAAAGCAGCAGCGTTTTGTTTTCGGTACATATTTCGCGCAGAAACTGAAGATACTCTTTCCGCTGCAGCAATAAACCATTATTTGCTGGAATCGGCTCAATAATTATGCAGGCAATTTGGTCTTTAAAATCAATGAACGCTTGTTTTACAGCTTGTTCATTATTTAATGAAACAACAATTGTTTCATTTACAAAACTTTCCGGAACGCCTGCTGATGATGAGTTTCCGAATGTTACCAATCCTGAACCGGCTTTTACTAAAAGTGAATCACTGTGTCCGTGATAGCAGCCTTCGAATTTTAAAATTTTATTTCGTTTTGTATACCCGCGGGCCAAACGTATTGCGCTCATAACCGCTTCGGTGCCGGAACTTACAAAACGAATTTTTTTTATATATTTATTGTTATTCAGAATTAACTCCGCCAACTCATTTTCCAATACAGTAGGTGCACCAAATGTGCATCCTTTTTCTACTGTTTTTTTTATAGCATCATTTACTTTATCATTAGCATGCCCTAATATCAGCGGTCCCCAGGAGCCGCAGAAATCGATGAATTCGTTACCATCAGCATCCCAAATATTGTATCCTTTACCTCGTTCAATAAATAATGGAGCGCCCCCTACAGAGCGGAATGCGCGAACCGGCGAATTTACTCCGCCGGGAAAATATGTTTTTGCTTTTTCAAATAAAGCTTCTGATTTTTCTCTTTTCATTGGTATGTTGTTTTGTTTTTAAGTTAAAATGAAATTTGCCATGAGATATATTTTATGTAATTGTATAATTTATGCCATGTACATTTTAGTATTCAAAATTATTCGGCTGCAAATATATATCTTTGAATTCAATTATTCGCAGAATAACAGAGTTTGTAAATATGCGAATAAACAGATTTCTTAATATTAAAACGTAATTTATATTTTTGCTGAAGATTGTCTTAAGCATTGATAAACAGATAATATAGAAGATGAACATAGAAGAGCTGAGAGAATATTGCATTTCAAAAAAAGGAGTGACGGAAAGTTTGCCTTTTGGGCCTGAAACTTTAGTATTTAAGGTAATGGGTAAGGTTTTTCTACTTACTGATTTAGAGGGCAGTCCTTTGGAATTTAATGTGAAATGCGCCCCTGAAAAAGCAATTGAACTGCGTGAGCAATATGCCTGCATAATCCCAGGGTTCCACATGAATAAAAAGCACTGGAATACAGTTATTTTGGACGGTTCTGTTTCGATAAAAAATATACAGGAGTGGATAACCGATTCATATAACCTTGTGGTTTCAGGTCTTGCTAAAAAAGAAAAGCTGCAGCTCCAGGAAATAAAAAATTTGTCAAAGAAAATATAACAATCAAACCTTCCTAGTTAATGGCGAGTAAGAACCTTTAATTTTCACTATATGATAATCCTCCAAACCGAAGAAGTAAAGTTCAAATTAAGAAACAAAAAAGTCCTTAAACAGTGGATAAAATCAATAATTGAGAAAAATAAACGAAAAACAGGAGAAATTACGTTTATTTTTTGTTCGGATGCCTATTTATTAAACATAAATAAGCAATATCTCAATCACGACACCTATACAGATATCATAACATTTGATTATTCAAATGAAGATGCAAAACAAGCTGTCAGCGGCGACATTTTCATTAGTATTGACCGTATAAGAGAAAACGCAGCTAAGTATTCTAAATCTTTTGAAAATGAATTACAAAGGGTAATCATTCACGGCATATTACATTTGCTTGGATTTACCGACAAAACCAAAAAGGCAAAAGAAGAAATGACTAAACAGGAGGATATTTGTTTGAAAGTGCTTGAAACGATCTAATACTATCACCAAAGTCAGGGTTACTCAGGAATTTTACGGCTTAAATATAAAAAAGCCCATCCCTTATAAAGGAATGGGCTTTTTTATTAATTTATTCTAATGTTTACTGCATAATTAATTTTTGGATTTTTATACCCGTTCCGGAATTTAACTTGATATAATAAATGCCTTTTGCCAAACCTTCCAGATTAATTTGTTTATTATAATTAGTAGAATTGTTTTTATCTACCGCACTAAATACCTCTTTGCCCTGCATATCAAAAACGCTGATCTGAAGTTCTTTAAAGTCTGCGCTGCTGGTTGTTATATTAAACATACCGGTTGTAGGGTTTGGATATATTGCAATCCCGCTGATAGTATTTTCTTCAATTCCAGAAGGGCCTGTTATATTTACAATGTAATCTTCTGTTTCTCCATAACCAAACGTTCCGCAGGAGTCAATTGATGAAGCATCAGAAGTTTCTTTATTCACAACTCTCATCAATGTATGTCCTAATACTGCAGCTGCAGGTACAGTAAATGTTCCCGTTTGAGTATATCCGCCTTTTGCAGTGTCAGAAATATAAACAACTTCTCCTGCTTCTGCAAAGGAACCATTTTGGTTATAATCAATAAATATTTTGAATGCATTGCTGTATGGAGTGGTACCGCAAGTTCCAATTTGAACAGAAAAAGGAACAGAAGTATTTCTTTCAAGATCCGGCGCTGCAACAGCCTTATAATTTGAATATTTATTCAATGAAGAACCTACACCTCCTGTAGTTAAACAAGTGGATGAATTATTTAAAGTACCGACCGTAACATTAAAAATATCTTCGTCAGCAACATAGGTTGCAGTTGAAGTACAATAACAGTTCATTAAGTCATTCATTATTACATGTACAGCATTAGAAGGAGCTGGTGTTCCGCCGCTGCAGGATACCAAACACTTATAATATTTTGCAGCTGTTTGTAATGTTTGGTATGTAGATGTCATGGCACCAATAATGCTTGTATAGGTGGTTCCATCAGTAGATGACTGCCATTGAAAAGTAAGACCTGAAACTCCAGAAGTATAGCCTGTTAACACAAGATTAAAATTTACACCGCTGCAAACAGTATCATCACTTGCTGAAGCTGTTCCTGCCGTTGGAGTTCCTGTACATGCTGGTGCTGCAACAATAGTTACTTTATAGTCCTCTGTTTCTCCGCTGGCAAAGCTGGTACACGCATCAGAAGAACCGTTAGGGCTTCCTGCTGAACGGCTTCTTATCCTCATTCCTGTGAGGCCAGATGTTGCATTTGCAGGTATTGTAATAGTTGCGGTATTTACAATATTTGCAGTTGATGTGATGCATACCTGTGTCCATTCAGATGCTTCATACAGACCATTTTGATTATAGTCGATCCATACAGAAACAATGTTGCTAGATGTTGTTGTAATTTTAAAAGTATAAGCAGTGCCGCCAGTTAAAGATGCGGTTGTGTTACCTGTTGCTGGATAAATAGTATATGCCATACCATCTGTTCCTGTGCAGCCTGTATGTAAATTAGCAAGTGTTGTAGACCCTATTCTTACACTATCAATGTAGTTTGCACTGCACGTTACGCTGTGGACAGGAGTGCAATAGCACCCTGAAGCGGGGGTTAAAGTTACAGTTACAATATTTGAATAAACAGGTGTTCCGTTGCCGCAGACAACTTCACACCTATAATAAGTTGAAGCAGTTAGTGTTCCTGCATAGGTCGGGGAAGTGGCACCTACAATGTCTGAATAGGTTCCGCCTAATGTTGCTGAGGATTGCCACTGAAGTGTAATTCCAGTTACTCCTGAAGTATACCCTGTTAATAAAAGGTTAAAGCTTACTCCGCTGCAGATACTTGCCGGGCCAGTCGCAGTTCCTGCTGTTGGTGTTCCGGTACATGCTGCGCCTGCGCCTATAGTTATCATGTAATCTTCTGTTTCACCAGAAACCATTGCTGTACAAGCATCACCTGACCCATTTGGATTGCCCGTGCTGCGGGATCTAATTCTCATTCCAGTTTGACCTAATACAGCAGAACCGGGAATTATAACATTAATAGTCGTTGTAGTTGAAGCAAGAGCGTTTGTCGCAATTTGATTCCATTCGGAGGCTTCAAACGTTCCATTTTGGTTATAATCAATCCAAACAGATAAAATGGCCGCGCCTGAACTGCCGGTGGTAACTGACATAGGGTATGACACTCCTTGATTAACAGTTGTTGTAGCTGTTCCAATAGGAACCGAGGTATAATAACTTGGAGAATTTTCACACGCTGCTGATGTCCGGTTTAAGGTGCCTAATGTAACATTAGTAATACAAGCTCCACCGCCATTAGTAGCAGTACAATAACAATATATTCCGGTATTCATAGGTACAGAAAAAGCTGCTGTGGTGGCAGGCGATCCGCTGCAGGTAACAACACACTTATAATAAGTTGCAGCTGTTTGAGTTGCTGTATATGTTACGGAAGTAGCGCCAGCAATGGGAGCATAGGTTCCGCCTAAAGTTGATGACGACTGCCACTGAAAAGTAAGACCTGAAACATTGGAAGAATAACCTGTTAGTATTAGATTGTAGCTTACTCCTGAGCAAGCTCCTGTTGGGCCTGTTATAGTTCCTGCTGTTGGAGTTCCAGTGCAAACTGGCGAAGGAGTCCAGGAAAAGGTCTGTCCGCTTGCCGGTTTTATTGTAGAAGAAAGAAAGCATGTGGCAGTATTTGCAATTCCTGTGGTTGTTGAAGCCCAGTTAGATGATGTTTCCCTAATATTAAAATCAGGATCAGTAGTCCCGCTCAAGCCAACTTGAGCATCAGTTGATGTGGCACTATTAACCATAGTACCGTAAACAACTTCAACAACATTTGAGGTTTCTTTTAAACGAATTTGGAAATTATATATGTCTCCGTAACTTCCGTATTGTTTATAATTTTTCCACTGTATTACACAAACCATATTTGGTGTCGTTCCTATTGTCTGTATTCTCAGCTCAGAGCCAAATTGTGAATCTAAATCCAAAGCGAGACCACCAATTCTATTCCGTAAAAGTGCTGGAATAGCTGCCGATGTTTGAGAAAGCGGCAAAGAATAATAATCATACGAATCAATATTTACGTGCGGAGTTAAACTGGTTTGCCCCAAACTTATCCATCCATTGTTATTTATGGCCAACTTATCAAAAACTATCCCATTATAGGTAAAATTAAAACCTATTGGAAAACCAACACCGGTTGTTGTTGATGTTGTAACTCCCAAAGGAACTGACGGGTCTAAAAAGTTCCTCTCATCGGTGGTTGTATCACCCAAAACAGCTCCGCCGGTAATTGCAGCGTATGTTCCCGTGCTTGATGCAAAAGAGTATGAACTAACCTGTGCGCTCGAAAAATTAAACAAGGCAGAAATTGAAAATAAAGTAAGTACAGCTTTTTTCATTTTTATTGCTTTTTTAGTTTTGTGTTTTATTTTTATCGGGTGCAAAATTACAACAATTTTTTGAACAAAAAAACAGCAGTCTTTGTGAAAAGGCAGAATGAATATGAAATTAAAGAGAATCCTTTGGGGGAGGCTTTAAGGCGGGCTAAAAATTAATTAATCACCACTTTCACTACTTTTGATTTTTTATCTGGTGAACTGATACTTACAAAATAAATTCCTTTATCAATAGAGTTAATATCAATACTGCTGTGCTGTAAACCTTTGCAATTGCTGTCAGCTTTAATGCGTTTCACTTCCCGGCCTAATACATTAACAATGCTGATAACAGCGTCCTGATTGCTGCTGTATACTATATTTAACAAATTACTTGCAGGATTAGGATAAACCTTAGAAATTTCAAGTGGATTGTTAAATTGGCCTATATCATTAACAGAAACGACAGAACAATAATTTTGAATTGATTTTACAGCTTTAAATAAGTCTAATCTTCCTCCTGTTACTGTGATTCCGCCGCTCATAGAAGGAATCAAATCAACCGCGCCCAACAGCGAATCCTTGACCATTAAAGCAATGCCTGCCGGATCTGCTTTGTAATCAGCAATAAACTGAGGGCAGGCAACAGAATACATTAAAGCAATTGCGCCTGCTACGTGCGGCGAAGCCATAGATGTTCCTGAAATGGATGCATATGAATTTGATGGATAAGTGGAGGTGATATTTGTTCCGGGGGCACCCAAATCAATCGTTGCTGCGCCGTACCCGCAGCTGCTGTTTTTCGAATCAGTATTGGTGGTATTTGTAACTGTAATAAGCCAGTCGCTTGAACAGGCTGTTGGAATATCGCCTTGTACGTCTATATCATAGTTTGCATTAGCAGTAGCGCCGGCACTTAAAATACCAACAGAACCCAATGAATCATACATTGCGCACCACAGAGGATATGCCGATGGCTGACCATTGTTAACACCGAAAGAAGAGTTGGATGAAACCACAAACGCTCCTTTTGCACCGTTTGTTTGATTGTACTCTCTCCGCTGATCCATAGCAAAAGCATAAGACGCTACAACATTTGCTTCAAAGCCGCCGCCGGAAGAACCGTACGAAATGGCCATTACTTTCACATTCCAATTTACACCCGTCACACCTATACCGTTATTTCCCCTGGCACCTACTGTTCCTGAAACATGAGTTCCATGACTTGCAGCCGAAAAATTATCCGTGGCCGATGCGCCGTTCCATCCATCAAAATCATCTATATAACCATTATTATCATCATCAATGCCGTTGTTTGGTATCTCATTGTAATTTTTCCAGAAATTCAAATCCTGCTGGCTTAGATCAAACCCGCCGTCAATAACGGCAACCACAATTGTATCGCCTTGAGAAGTTAATCCGCCGGTAGTAATATCCCAGGCTTCTGCAGCATGAATATCAGCTAAAGGCGTACCGGCATTCTGCCCTGTATTTTCCATGTCCCACATGGCTCCGAATTGGGGATCGTTGGGGATAATACGTTCTGTAAAAGTGTGATTGAATTGTGCAATTACTGCGGAATTGTTTCGCTTTACAGCCTTCAGCATTGCATTATTATCAATAATGGCGGAATTAAAATCAAACAAATAAATATGCATAGATTTTGAAAGGACACGCTCTATCTTAAAATCAGTTTTAATTCCGTTAACAACCTTCAGTTCACTAGAAAGCTTTTGCGCTGAAGCATCTGAATTGACCATTACCAAAATATTGCCCGAAACAATATTACTTTCCTGGGCAAATATAAAACGGCAGGTAAAAACCAGCACCATAACTAGAAAAAACGAGTTTGTTTTCATAGCCTTGATTATCTTTAGAACTTATGAAGGTACTAAATAATAAATCATCTCAGCAATATTAGATAAGTCAATTTTTCAGCTTTTTTATTTAATCCATATTTTGTCTGTCGAAACGCCATGACAACCATTACACTGCCCGGCTGTAATTGCTGATGACATATACTTTGTTATCGAGCCTCCTGAGACAGAAGGGTACAGCCCCGTTCCAAAATCAATGGCTTCTGTTGTAAAAAAGTTTCCTTTTGCGTCAGCCTGAATTGTCTTTTTTAACGTTCCTGTTCCATCTGGTCCTGTATAAAGTTTTACTACAGCATTTGGGTAAGCACTTGTTAATAAACTATCATACACAGTGCCGGCAGCACTAAACCACCCTTCTCCTGAACCGCCTTGTTTATGACAGCTCATGCAGTTCTGTCCCATATTGTGGCTGCTGCCTCCGCCTTGTGCACTGATTTTTGTTTCATTGTTTTCACTTCCATTTCCAATTTCATTTTTACTATCTTTTTTGCAGGACTGAATCATAATAAATGATGCAGCAGCAATAAAAATTGCGGTACTAAATTTCGTTTTCATAAATACATTGCCTTTAATTTTCACCTTATTTGGCTTTTCGGTTTCGCCCCGTTTTTATAGTATTGTCTGGCCTATACTTTCTGTTTATTAATCCTTCAAGCTATAAATCTATATACAATACTATTCAATAAATGTGTATTTTGCAATACAATTCCAGCTTAAGAATCAGGATTTCGATCGTCAGTCAACATACGAGGATAGCTAATCAGAAATGACAGATAAAAACTTTACAATATATAAATCATCAGCCGGATCAGGCAAAACTTTCACATTAGTGAAAGAATATCTGGCATTGGCGTTGAACGATGAATCAATTCCTCCAAAAGCCTACCGTCATATTTTAGCTGTTACCTTTACCAATAAGGCTGCTGCTGAAATGAAAGACCGGATCATAAAGGCTTTAAAAGAACTTTCAACTGTAGATTACTCAAAAATTTCGGGCGGCACAAAAACATTGCTGTCAGAATTAAAAAAACATAAAAAACTTAATGCTCATAAACAATTAGATGATGATGCCATTCGGAAACGTGCAGATAATGTGCTTACAGAGGTGCTGCACAACTATTCAGATTTTGCAATTGGAACCATCGACAGCTTTGTACATAAGATAGTAAGAACTTTTGCATTTGACCTAAAAATACCAATGAGCTTTGAATTGGAAATGGATGACGATAAACTTCTGACACAAGCCATTGACCTGTTGATTGCACAGATTGGAACTGATGAAACACTGACAAAGGCATTGGTGGAATTTACCGAAAGCAAAACTGATGATGAAAAAAGCTGGCACATAGAAAATGACCTGAAATATTTTGCTAAAAATCTGCTCAACGAAGAAGGCGCAGTGCACATTGAAAAGCTAAGGCATTTAAGCATTGATGATTTTTTTAAAATTAAAGACACCATACAGGCGGAGATTAAAAAATTTGAAGCATTCATTAACAGGTGCGGAAAAGATGCGTTAAAAATTATCAGCGATTCAGGAATTGAGCATGATAAATTCGCTGGCGGAGCCAATGGTATAGGCAAGTATTTTACTTATCTGACCGAATCACGGTTCGATAAATTGATGCCTTCAAATACAATTCAGAAAAATATTGATGCTGATAAATGGTACGCAGGTAAAGCAGATACTGCTGACAAAAATGGTATTGATGCTGTAAAACAGGCGTTAGTTGATTTGTTTAATGAGGCTTTAAATTATATTAAAATTAATTTACAGGAGGCGGCATTATTCAGGTTGATTAATACAACAATTTATTCATTGGCGGTATTAAATGAAATTGAAAAGCTCCTGAATGAATATAAAGCTCAAAATAATATTCTGCACATTTCTGAGTTCAATAAACTGATTGCCAAAATTGTACTTAACGAGCCAATTCCTTTTATTTATGAGCGTTTGGGGGAGAGGTACAATAATTATCTGATTGATGAATTTCAGGATACTTCTGTTCTGCAATTTCAAAACCTGCTGCCCTTAATTGATAATTCATTGGCAAGCGGGCATTTTACCATGCTTGTTGGTGACGGCAAACAGGCTATTTACCGCTGGCGCGGAGGTGAAGTTGAACAGTTTGCCATGCTGCCAGAAGTATTTGCACACAACAATAACCCTCTGGTATTAGAGCGCGAACAAGCCTTGAAGCGGAATCATAACCCTCAGATGCTGGATAAAAATTACCGCAGCAAACGTGAAATAATTGAATTCAACAATTCTATTTTCAGAACTCTGTCCAATAAATTAAACGATAAATTTAAGAGCATTTACGACAAGCTGGAACAAGGATTTAATCCGGAAAATATTGGCGGATACGTTCAGGTTGAATTTCTTGACAGTGAAAAAGAAGATATGCGGGACCAAAATCTGGAACGCACATATTCAATTATCCAGGATCTGCTGCAGCATAATTTTCAACTAAGGGATGTCGCCGTTTTAGTAAGGAAGAATAGTGACGGCAGTGATATTGCAAATTATTTATCAAACAAAGGAATTGAAGTGATTTCTTCGGATTCCCTCCTGTTGAGCAATTCTGCCGAAGTAAATTTTATTTATTCACTGCTCAGATATTTGAATAATACGAGTGACCAGATAATACAGGCCGAATTATTGGAATACTTTGTTGCTTCTAAACTTATTCCGCCCCCCCCCTCTGACAGGGTTTCAAACCCAGTTAGGGTTGATGCCGCAAAGGCAATTATTGATGATGCTTCAAAGCCTGCCATTTCAGAAGTTTCGAACATCGCCGGAGCTGATTTTAACTTTGATATTAACCAGCTGCTGGTTGAAAATAAACAGGAATTTATTTCAATCGTTAAAAAAGTTTGTCCTGATTTTAATACAAATGCGCTTTCTAAAATGGCGTTGTATGAACTTTGCGAAGAGCTCGTGCGTTTGTTTAAACTCAATAAAACTCCCAATGCATACATTCAATTTTATTTGGATGAAGTCTTGAACTATTCTATAAAACAAAACAATAATCTGAATGATTTTATTGATTATTGGGAAGATAAAAAAGCTAAGGCCTCATTGATAGTGCCTCTTGGAATGAATGCGGTTACCATTATGACAATTCACCGAGCCAAAGGACTTGAATTTCCGGTGGTAATACTGCCTTTTTCTAATGGAAAAGTAGAAAAAGGAAAAAAACATTTATGGGTAGATTTAGAAAATTCAAAAATCCCGCAAATGGCTTCTGCATTGGTTTCGGCCAGCGAAAGTTTAAGGGAAACCCCTTACGGCGATTTATATGATGATGAAAAAAATAAGTCCCTGCTTGATAGTTTGAATGTTTTATATGTAGCTCTGACACGCCCAGAAGAACGTTTGTATATACTTACCGGTAAACCATCAAAATTTCCCGCCAATTTGAGTACAGTTAGTGATATGTTTGCACATTATTATCAAATTAATGGTGAATGGCAGGAGGGGGAAACCGTTTATACTTTTGGTAAAGAGACCGAACATCAAAAACATTTACAAAGTTCTAAAATTTTAAATTTTAAACTTGAAACTTTCAATTCTAATCAGTGGAGAAATAATATTAAAATGCGCACCGCGGCTCCAAGTATTTGGAATTTAGAAATGGCCGACAGTAAAAAAGATTACGGTGTGATGGTTCATACGGCTTTGGCAAAAATTAAAACAGCAGATGATGTTGAATCTGCTGTAAATTCAATGTTTTCTGAAGGGTTGGTTACTTCCGATGAAAAAGAAAATTTGTTGGCCGTAATTAAAAAAATCATTAAACTGCCGAAACTTAAAGCGCATTTTGCACATGGCTTAGTTGTGAAAAATGAAGCTGAAATAATTTCTTTGACCGGCGAAAAATTCCGCCTCGACAGAGTTATTCTGCATTCAAAGTCAGAAAGCGGATTAACAGCCGTAATTATTGATTATAAAACAGGTGAAGAAAAGCCGGCACACACAAAACAAATTCTTCAATATGCCGATTTGTTAAACCAAATGGGTTATACAGTTACTGAAAAGTTATTAGTATACATTGAAGAAGGAAAAGTGGTAGGATAACTAAATCCACATTTAATTTTCTCACCTGAAATACAACCTTCTGAGGCAATAAAAATATGTTTTGAATGCTTTTGTTTCAGCCTATTTCTTTATGCATCATGTTTAAGCAAACCCCTCCTGTCAAAAAAATTGACAGGGGGGGGCACTTTTTTAATAATCAATCAGTCCTCTGAAAATATTTGTCATTTGGCCTGAACTTAATTAATAATCAATTTGCCGGTACTTACAATATGATTATCGTTCACGAACTGGTAGAAGTAAATCCCTGCCTGCAAATCCTTCCTTTCTATTTTCACATCGTATGATTGTATATTCGTAATGTTTAGAACATTTTTGCCGGTCAAATCAAACACCTTAACAGCAGAGCCATTCAAGATTATGTTTCCGTTGATATGAACTGTTGTATAAGTGCTGAATGGATTTGGAAATACAATAACATCACTTTTACTATTATCTGTTAAAGCGGTAATTCCGGTACACACATCCACATTGATTGCACTGTTTGCATTATTTGAACAGCCATTCCCATCAGTGTAAACATACGTAATAATGAAGGTGCCGGCACCAGCCGATACAGGTGTGAAAATAGTATTGCTGGTTACACCAGAACCTGAATAAATCCCGCCTGCAGGACTGCCGCCTGAAAGTGTAAATGCTGGAGAATAAACACAAACTGTTCCAAGTGCCGACATTGTGACTGTTGGTAATGGATTTACGGTTAGGTTCAATGCGGCAGGCGCAGCAGATCCGCATCCATTTGTCGCTGTTACTTCTATTATTCCGCCATTTGAACCAGCAGAAGCTGTGATGCTGTTAGTTACAGAAGAACCATTCCACCCTCCTGGAATTACCCATGCATATGAAGATATATTTGGATCAGAAGCAACAGAGTATGTTTGATTTGAACCAGCACAAATAGACGCTGCACCGATTATCGAAGACGGAGAGGCTGGAAGGGAACTGGCCACGGCAACAATCACAGAATCTGTCGCGGAACAAGTTCCATCTGAAACTATCACAGTATAAGTTGTTGTAACTGTCGGATTTGCTGTAGGATTAGCGATGCTCGTTGAGCTTAAGCCTGTGCCGGGCGACCAGGAGTATGAGGTGCCGCCTGATGCAGATAACGCCGCGCTGTTTCCGCTGCAAATTGCTGCATTAGATCCGGCATTTGCTGGAACCGTATTCACTGTAACCACTACCATATCTGTTACAGCACATGTTCCGTTCGAAACAGATACTGTATATGTTGTCGTAGTTGTTGGAGATGCAACCGGGCTGGCTATCGAAACGCTGCTTAATCCTGCTGCTGGCAGCCAGGTATAAGATGTTCCGCCTGATGCACTCAATACAGTATTGTTTCCTGCGCAGATTGCCGCATCAGTTCCTGCATTGGCTGCTGGAGGAGCTACAACTGTAACTATAACCATATCCGTTGATGAGCAGCTTCCGTTCGAAACGGTCACGGTATATGTTGTTGTTGAACTTGGATTTGCCGAAGGGTTTGCAATTGCTGCTGAGCTTAATCCAGTGGCAGGCAGCCATGAATAGGTCGAACCGCTGGATGCACTTAGCGCAGTACTGTTTCCTGTGCAAATCGACACATCGTTTCCTGCATTAGCAACAGGCACTGAATTAACTGTAACAACAACTATATCAGTTGATGTGCATGTTCCGCTGGTTCCGGTTACCGTGTAGGAGGTTGTCGTTGTTGGTGATGCAATAGGATTTGCAATATTAGCAGCACTAAGGCCTGTCGCAGGCAGCCACGAATAAGTTGTTGCTCCTGTTGCGTTTAGATTGGTATTTCCACCTGTACATATTGCTGCATCAGCACCGGCATTAGCATTACTTATCCCTACAGTAACAGTTACCATATCAATAGCACTGCAGGATCCGTTTGTTGCAGTCAGCGTATATGTAGTGGTAGTTGTTGGATTCGCCGCAGGATTTGCAATTGTGGTTGAACTCAAACCGGTTGAAGGAGACCATGCATAGGTGGTTGTTCCGCCGCTTACCGGAGTCCATGTGAATGTAGTTCCGGCACTGGGTTTCGTATTTGGAGCAGAGCTTTCGAAGAAGCATACACTTGAATTTGCGCTGCCCTGCGTTGAGTTTACCCATGATCCTGTTGAGGATATTACCGACCTGTTATGAACGTTGGTGGTAAAAGTATTGTTCGGACCTCTTAATCCTACTTCAGGATCAGAAGAAGCTGCTCCTATGAGGCCTGGTGCATCATAAACAACTTTTACTGTATTGCCAACTGTATTTAAACGAATCTGGAAACTGAGCCTATCCAGCGTACCTCCTGAACCATACCTTCCCATATCCCTATACTGAACAATGAATTCAGTTCCAACAGTCTGGTATCTGATCTCAGGTGTTCCGGCAGCAGCTCTGTTTAAATCTACACCGAATCCTGAAACGGCACCGGCATAAGTTTCTGAAGAACTTATTGGATTGTAATTAGTGCTCGTAGGTGCAGAACCGAATGTAATGAATCCGTTGGTGGATATATATACAGAAGTATAGGTAATATTATTAAATTTAAATGAAGGCATGGTGAAAGGACCGGAAACGATGTCATCCATTGATGAACTTCCAGAGTTCAAAACAATAGTTCCGCCGGTAATCAGCGTAAACGATGCAGTATTCTGAGCGAATGAATAGCTGTTTGCTACATCAACCCATGGAAGAGCAGAAGAAGAACCGCTCAGCGTTGTGCTGCCTCCTGTACAAATAGAGGCATCTGTGCCTGCATTTGCTGTGAGTGAACCTGCTGTTACAATTACCTGGTCAGTTGCCGAACATGTTCCGTTAGAAACAGTCACTGTATATGTAATTGAATATGGAGGAGTACAAACTGGATTTGCTGTATTTGTATTACTTAATCCGGTTGCAGGCAGCCATGAATAGGTTCCGCCTCCGCTTGCTGAAAGTGTTGTATTTCCACCGCATGCTATTGAAACATCCGAACCGGCATTAGCAGTCGGAGGTGAATTTACTGTTACCAAAACCGCATCAGTCGCAGAACATAAGCCGGAAGTGACAGTTACTGTATATGTTGTAGTTGTTGTTGGGCTTGCTGTTGGATTTGCGATATTAGCAGCACTAAGCCCTGTTGCAGGCAGCCATGAAAACGCCGTTCCTCCGGAAGCGGAAAGTGCAGTATTACCGCCTTGGCAGATTGCGGCATCACTGCCGGCACTAACGGTTAAAGCATTTACAGTAATTGTAACCGTTGCGGTTGAAGAACAATTTAAAGACGTTCCTGTGACAGTATATGTAGTTGTTGCTGCTGGAGATGCGGACGGATTTGAAATCGAGGCGCTGCTTAATCCTGCTGTAGGCAGCCAGCTGAAACCTGAAGCACCGCCTGAAGTTAAAGGAGTAGAAGATCCCGAACAGATAGTAGCTGCTGTGCCCGCTGTAACAGTAGGAATAGAATTAACGGTAATGGTAACTGATGCTGTACCAGAACACAAACCTGTCGTGCCCGTTACGGTATAAGTAGTAGTAGCCGATGGGGTTGCCGATGGATTTGATATCGAAGGGTTGCTAAGTCCAGTCACAGGAAGCCAGCTGAATGCAGTCGCCCCGCTTGCAGATAATGCGGTACTGCTGCCTGCACAAATTGAAGTGCTTGCAGAAGGAGTGATTGTAGGGCCGGGTGTTACTGTTATTGTTACTGTGGCGGTGGCATAGCATGAAGATGCCGAAGTTCCTGTAACAGTATAAGTAGTTGTTGTGGTTGGGCTGGCAGAAGGATTAGAGATAGAAGGATTGTTTAATCCGGTTGTTGGCAGCCAGCTGAATAATATTCCGCCGCCGGATGTTAAAGGGGTTGATTGTCCTGCACAGATTGTTGCTGTGCCTCCAGCTGTCACATTCGGTAAGGGGTTGATTGTTACCGCTAGCGTTTGAGCGCTGCTTGTGCCGCAAATATTGCCTGCGGTGACTGTAATGTTGCCAGCTGTATTATTAGCGCCTGCCGTAATACTATTTGTTGTTGAAGAGCCAGTCCAGCCTAATGGTAACGTCCAGTTATATACAGTTGCATCAGGTACGGTTGTCACGCTGAAAATATTTGAACTGCCCTCACAAACTGCTGCTGAACCGGTAATTATTCCGGGTGCAGCAGGAATAGAATAGACATTTACGGCTAAGGTTTTTACTGCACTTCCGCCGCATCCATTGTTTGCAGTTACAGTAAGGCTTCCGCTGGTTGTATTTGCCGCAGCAGTTATACTTGCGGTTGTTGAAGTGCCTGTCCAGCCATTAGGGAGCGTCCATGTATAAGATGTTGCTCCGCTTACGGCTGTAATACTATAAGTATTTGAAGTACCAGAACAAATTGGAGTAGTTCCTGAAATCGTTCCAGGTATTGCCGGGGGGGTATTAACAGTTATTGGTAACGTTTGTGCAGAACTGCTTCCGCAGCTGTTATTGGCAGTTACAGTAACATTGCCGCTGGTTGTACTTGAGGCTGCAGTTATACTGTTTGTTGCAGAAGTTCCAGTCCAGCCGCCAGGTAATGTCCAAGTATAAGACGCTGCTCCGCTCACAGCAGTGATGCTGTAAGTATTACTTGTTCCGCTGCATATTGTTGAAAGGCCTGAAATTGTTCCAGGTGCATTTGGAATCAAATTCACAGTAGCTGCAAGTGTTTGAGCTGAACTTGATCCGCAAGTGTTTCCGGCAGTCACTGTGATGTTTCCGCTTGTATTGCCAGCAGTTGAAGTAATGCTATTTGTTGATGAAGTACCTGTCCAGCCGCCTGGCAATGTCCAGGTATAAAAAGCTGCACCGCTTACTGCTGTTATGCTGTATGTATTTGAACTGCCCTGGCAAATGGTTGCTGAACCCGTAATTGTTCCAGGTACAGCAGGTATTGAATTTACAATAACGGCCAATGTTTTTACTGCACTGCTTCCGCATGTATTGTCTGCGGTAACTGTTATATTGCCGCTGGTTGTACTTGCCGCAGCGCTGATACTAGCGGCTGCAGAAGTTCCTGTCCAGCCGTTAGGTAATGTCCAAGTATATGATGATGCTCCGCTCACAGCTGTGACGCTGTATGTGTTTGTGGAACCGGCACAAATTGGAGTCGTTCCTGAAATTGTTCCTGGCATTGCCGGTGTTGTATTAACAATAATTGCTGATGTTTGTGCAGAACTGTTTCCGCAGCTGTTATTTGCAGTCACCGTAATACTGCCGCTTGTTGTGCTTGCGGTTGCTGTAATACTGTTTGTTGCGGAAGTTCCTGTCCAACCGCCTGGTAATGTCCATGAATAAGATGTTGCTCCGCTCACTGCAATAACGCTGTATGTATTGCTTGTTCCGCTGCAGATAGTTGTAAGACCAGAAATAGTGCCGGGAGTGGAAGGAATGACATTCACGGTAACAGCAAGTGTTTTAGCGGAACTAGATCCGCATGTATTTCCTGATGTCACTGTAATGTTTCCGCTTGTACTGCTGGATGTTGATGGTATACTAATTGTAGTAGAGGTTCCTGTCCAGCCGCCCGGCAATGTCCATGTATAAAAAGTTGCTCCGCTCACCGCTGTTATGCTGTAGGTGTTGCTTGTTCCCGAGCAAATAGTCGTTGTTCCAGAGATGGTTCCTGGAACAGCCGGTATAGAAATTACATTCATAGTAATTGTACCGGAAGTGGCGGTGTTAGTTATCAGACAAGGGGCATTAGATGTCATGACACAATAAACCTGATTACCATTAGCTAAGCCTGAATTTGTGAAGGTTGGGCTGTTCGAACCTGTCGGCGTCCCATTCAGATACCATTGATACGCAGGTGTTGTTCCGCCATTTACAGGTGCGGCAGTGAATGTAACGCTTGTTCCTGTACAAATTGTTCCGGCAGGAGATGCGGCGATTGTTACTGATGCAGTAAAAACATTAATACGTGCAGTATCGGTTAAGATACATCCGTTATTAGTTGATGTAACGGTATAAGTTGTGCCAGCTAAAGGAGTAGCTATAGGATTTGCACAAGAAGTGCAGCTTAATCCGGTTGATGGACTCCATGTATAATTAACGCCATTGGAAGCATTAAGCTGCACTGTGTGCCCGGAGCATACTGTTGTATCTGATGGCAGCGCAGTTAGGTTTCCGTAGTGGATACTCAACAAAGCGTCACTCTGATCATAGGTTGTTGGGGTTGATGTCGACCTTACCCTTATGAGGCAGGTACTGGAATTTATCGTATTGGGGATATTCCAGGCATAGTTATGTGATGAAGTTGCATATCCGGTTACAATATTATTCCATGAAGATCCGCTGTTAGTTGAATATAATATGTCATATGTTCCGATTGTTGTAGGTTCGGACCAGGTAATATTATATGGGAAGCACCCGCTCAGGTTCTCACCGCCGTTTGGAGTAAGCACTGTAATAGGAGCCGCTGTTAAACTAATTGTAAAAACTACATCACTGGTATCTTGTTTACATGAAGCTGTATTATCCTTTACCCAAATCTTACAGTTAGTAGATGGGAAATTAGGAACTGTCCATGCGTATATATTTGTACTTGTGTTATAAGCTGTTACAATATTGGTATAAGAAGTACCTCCATTGGTTGAATAATAAATATCATATAAATTCGAAATACCATCCGAGTTCCATGTGATATTATATGTGTTTCCCACCGTCATTGTTCCGCCTAAGTTTGGCTGAATAATAGTTACAGGATGCGTTATTGTAAATACATTATCACTTTGGTCATAATAGGAAACCGCAAGTGTAGGTGTTACTCTTACTAATGTTTGAGCAGATGCAGTATTTGGCAATGTCCAGATATACGTAGCAGGGTTTGCAGACGTTGAGTAACTTGCGGCTATTGTATTCCAGGATGCACCATTGTTAGTGGAGTATTCAATTTTATATGAGTTCCAATATGGAGATCTCTCCCAGGTAATAGACGTTACCGTGCATCCGCCGACACTTTCTCCTCCGTTAGGAGTAACAATCTTCACGGCAGGTTTGATCGTAAATACCGCATCGCTGACATCAAATATTGTCACATCAGCAAAGTTTGCAGCTTTTACCAGGCAGTTAGCGGAATTCACATTTGGAACTGTCCATGTATAAGAGCCGCTATTTGTCTGATTAGTAACAATTGTGTTCCATGTAATACCGTTATCTGCGGAATAATAAAGATTCACTGTAGAAAAATATGTAGAAGCTGTCCATGTGATACCATAAGTCTGACCCGAATTCAATACTTCTCCGCCGTTTGGTGTAAGAAGTATAGGCGTAGCCGGAGAAATTGTAAAATTTGCATTACTAATATCGAATCTGCAGTCGGCAAGATAATCTTCCACTTTTATTAAGCATGTGGTGCTTGGTGTATTAGGTACACTCCAGGTATAAGAGTTTGCAAACACGTTTGTGGCGATTGTGTTCCATGTAGAACCGCCATTAGTAGAATAATAAATATTGTATAACCCAGATGCATAAACAGAGTTGTTCCAGGTAATCACCTGAGTTGAAAGCCCCTGCAGCGACTCCCCTCCATTAGGTGAAGTAACAGTTACATCTACATTCATGTTGATATTAAAAACCGCATTGCTTACATCAAAAACTGTAGGCCAATTACCGGAAACGACCTTGATTAATACCTGAGTGCTTGAAATTGTGTTAGGAACGGTCCATGAATAAGTTTGAGTAGGATTACCATTATCCGCGACGTTTGCAAAATAAACATAAGAAACTCCGTTATTCAAAGAGTAGTATAAATCGTAATTTGTGTTGCAGGGAGATGATGACTTAGACCATGTAATATTATATGACTGACAGCCCGTCCAGGTTTCTCCGCCGTTTGGTGTAATCAACACAATGTTGTTACTAGGGTTGATGCTGAATACTGCATTACTTTGATCCCAATAAGTACTAGGGTTTAAATATGAAGATACCTTAATAAGGCCTTGAGTTGTGGTTAGGTTATTTGGCACATACCAGATATAGGTTTGGGAATTTGGTCCGGTTGTAGTCAGGTTGGTCACAATATTTGTCCAGGAAACACCATTATTTAGTGAGTACTGTATATTCCAGCTTCCGACACAATTTGTTTTGTTCCATGTTATGTTATAACTGCTGCATCCTGTTAGTGTTTCACCTCCGTTAGGGGTAATAACCTGTACCGATGGTGCAATTGTGAATGAAGCATCACTGATATCAAATATTGAAACATCTATGGAGTTGCTTGCTCTAACACGACAATTCAGTGATTGAGTGTTTGGAATTGTCCATGATTGTGTTCCGTCATTTGCTGTACCGGCCAAAATAGGCAGCCAGGTAATTCCGCCGTTGGTAGAATAGTCAAGGTTTACTGTGGAAATAAAAGTAGAAGGATTCCAAGTTATATTATAAGAACATCCAATGTATAAAGTTTCACCTCCATTAGGTGTTAACAGAATCGGAGTTGGAGGAGTAATTGTAAATACAGCATTGCTTACATCATACTTACAAGAATTGACATAATCATACACTTTAATCAAACACTGTGTACTTGAAAGATTCGGCACACTCCAGGTGTATGAGTTACCTGTAATGTTTGAAACTATATTGGTCCAGGAACCGCCGTTATTTGTAGAATAATACAAATCATATTGCCCTGACGCTGCAGGCAGGTTGCTCCATGTAATATTGTAATTTGTTAATGAAGCGATTGTTTCGCCGCCGTTAGGGGTTATTATAGTTAAATCGTTGCTTGGGTTAATTGTAAACACGGCATCACTGACATCAAAATATATTCCTGGGCTGGTATAGGACTCCACTTTAATAAGAGCCTGTGTTGTGGTAATTGTGTTTGGAACAGACCATGGGTAGGACTGCGAAGCCACTCCTGTGTTAGTTACGTTATTTGCTATTGCTATCCAGTTTGCGCCATTATCTGTTGAATAAGATATATTCCAGTTACCGATACATGTGCTTTTGGTCCACGTTATGTTATAAGTGCTGCATCCGACCCAAGATTCGCCGCCGTTTGCGGATGTGACTGTAAGAGGAACACTAATAGTGAAAGGGGCATCGCTGATATCAAAAACGTTCAGATCCGCAGAATTGGCAGCTTTTATCAGGCAATTGCCGGAAGCGGCATTTGGAACAGTCCAGGTATAAGCCCCGTTATTTGCGACTGTTGCTATGGAGTTCCATGTTGTTCCTCCGTTAGATGAATAGTAAAGCGTTACAGTAGAATAATATGTTGAGCTTGTCCAGGTTATACTGGCGCCGCAGCCAACTTTGAATGTCTGACCGCCGTTTGGTGATGTTAGAATAGGTGTTGCAGGAGAAATAGTAAATACTGCATTGCTGACATCGTATTTACATGGAGTAAGATAATCGGTAACTCTCACCAAACATGCTGTGCTTGGCGTGTTAGGCACTATCGGCCAGGTATATGAATTGCCTGAATAATTTGCTGCTAATTGAATCCAGTTTGTTCCGTTGTTTATAGAATACTCTATATTATACAATCCTGATGCTCCCTGCAGGTTGGTCCAGGTGATAACATGGGAAGACAATCCCTGCCAAACCTCACCGCCATTGGGGCTTGTCACAGTAATATCAACACTTGGATTAATAGTAAATACAGCATCGCTGACATCAAAAACCGTAGGCCAGTTGCCTGATACCACCTTGATAAGGCACTGATTACCGCTTAATGTATTTGGGATACTCCATGAATATGACTGCGAAGCAAGTCCATTATCAGAAGCGCTTGCAAAATAAGTATAGGTGCTTCCATTGTTCAAAGAGTAGTATAAATCAAAAGAAGTGTTGCATGGCGAAGTTAATTTTGACCAGGTAATATTATAAGTGGAACATCCTGCCCAAACCTCGCCGCCATTTGGCGATACAACCGTGATGTTATTATTTGGATTTATACTGAATACAGCATTGCTCGCATCAAAATAAGTTCCCGGGTTTGAATATGAAGATACACGAATAAGTCCCTGTGCTGTTGTGATGCTGTTAGGAACATACCAGTTGTATGATTGTATGTTGGCACCAGTATTGGAAATATTATTTGAAATGGTAGTCCATGAAACTCCATTATTTGTTGAATATTCTAAGTTCCAGTTGCCGAGACAGATTGATTTGCTCCAGGTGATAGTATAGTTGCTGCATCCTGTGAGAGTTTCTCCGCCGTTAGGTGAAGTTACCGTTGCTGCCGGAGCAATAGCAAATACCGCATCACTAACATCGAATAAGGTAAGATTGGACGTGTTGCTTGCTTTTATTATACAGTTTGCCGAAACTGTATTAGGCACAAGCCAGCTATAGCTTCCTGTATTTGATGTGCTTGATGTGATCAGGGTCCATGTTGATCCATTGTTGGTTGAATATTCAAGCTTAACAGCCGAAATGAAAGTTGAAGAAGCCCAGGTAATGGTTGTGTAACAGTTAATATATGCTGTTTCACCGCCGTTTGGAGATAATAATACAGGCCCGGCAGGAGTTATTGTAAATGGAGCATTGCTTACATCAAACTTACAAGTATTAACATAGTCGATAACTTTAACTAAACATTGGCTGCTGGAGGTATTTGGCACTGTCCAGGTATAAGAGTTGCCGGTGATATTTGAAACAATGGAAGAATAAGAAGCTCCATTGTTGGTTGAATACTGAAGTGAATACTGTCCTGACGCTGCAGGAAGGTTGGTCCATGTAATTACATATGTTGTTAATGCAGTTAATGTTTCCCCGCCGTTTGGAGCTGTCACTGTAATGTCGTTACTTGGGTTGATATTGAAAGCTGCATCACTCACATCAAAATAAGTTGAAGGATCATTATACGATTCTACTTTAATCTTTGCTTGTGTAGTTGTGATTCCGTTAGGCACCTGCCATAAATAACTTTGAGAGGCCGTTCCTGAGTTGGCAAGGTAGTTTACTATAGCGGTCCAGGTTGAACCATTATTAGTTGAATAATATAGATTCCAATTACCAAGACAATTTGATTTGGTCCAGGTAATATTATAGCTATTACAGCCAATCCAAGATTCGCCTCCGTTCGCTGCAGTAATTGTTAGCGGTACATTTATGGTAAACGGAGCATTGCTCACATCGAACACATTTACATCGGCTGAGTTGGCAGCCTTTATCAAACAATTTGCAGAGGCATCATTCGGTACAGTCCAGCTGTATGAGCCGTTATTAGGTAAAGATGAAGCAATCAAGGTATAACTGCTTCCTCCATTGGTAGAGTAATATAAATTTACCGAAGAATAAAAAGTTGCCGCCGTCCAGTATATGCTTGATGAGCATCCAACATTAATTATTTCGCCTCCATTCAGATATGTAAGGACAGGCGCTGCAGCTGATATTGTAAAAACCGCATTGCTCATATCATATTTACATGGATTAAGATAATCTGTAACTCTTACCAGGCAAGTTGTACTTGGAGTGTTCGGAACAGATGCCCATGTATAAGAATTCCCGGATATATTTGATGCAAGGGAAGTCCAGTTTGAACCGTTGTTAGTAGAATATTCCACGTTATATAACCCGGATGCACCCGACAAATTGCTCCAGGTAATGTTATGAGATGTTAAGCCCTGCCATACTTCTGCTCCGTTTGGAATTAAAACTGTAACATCAGCACTTGGAGTAATTGTAAATGCTGCGTTGCTCACATCAAAAACTGTAGGCCAATTGTCTGATGCCACTTTGATTAAACATTGGCTGCTGTTTAGCGTATTAGGAATACTCCATGAATATGATTGAGAAGTCTGCCCGTTATCTGCTACAGTTGTAATATAATTATAAGTAGACCCGTTATTTAAAGAGTAATATAAATCGAAATATGTGTTGCATGGAGCGCTCAGCTTTGTCCAGTTAATTGAATAAGAAGAGCATCCAATCCATGTTTCAGTTCCGTTAGGCGCAGATACTGTAATATTATTGTTTGGATTGATATTGAAAGCGGCATTGCTCGCATCAGTGTATGTTCCCGGATTATTATATGATTCTACCCGGATAAGCGCTTGTGAGGTAGTAATATTGTTTGGGACATACCATGTATATGATTGGCTGTTGACCCCTGTATTAGCAAGGTTGGTGACAATATTAGTCCAGCTGCCGCCATTATCTGCAGAGTAGGCAATATTCCAGTTTCCTACGCAGGTAGTTTTGTTCCAGGTTATGGTATAACTGCTGCACCCGTTTAATGTTTCTGTTCCGTTTGGCGACACCACTGTTACTGCAGGAGATATTGCGAAAACAGCATTACTCACATCATAAGATGCAAGATCTGCAGTATTGCTGGCCTTTACAAGACAGCTGCCCGACGCTGTACTTGGAATAGTCCAGCTGTATGCGCCTGAATTGGATGTGGAAGAAACTATAGTAACCCAAGTGGAACCGCTGTTGGTTGAATACTCCAGCTTTACAGGTGAATAAAATGTCTGTGTGTTCCAAGTAATGGTATAAACACAATTCATATACATTGTTTCAGTACCGTTTGGAGTGAGAACAATAGGCGTTGCAGCCACAATTGTAAAGTTTGTATTACTGTTATCAACCCTGCATGATGTTGTATGATCCTGTACTTTTACAAGACAGAATGCCGAAGGATTATTAGGCACCACCCAGGCATATGTTCCTGCGCCTGTTGTATAATTGCTCACAATAGTATTCCATGAACTTCCTCCATTTACAGAATAATAAATATCAAAAATCCCTGAAGTTCCTAAGGCTGTCCAGGTGATATTCTGGGTTGTTCCTGCCAACCAGCTTTCTCCGCCATTAGGAATATTTACTGTAACTGGGATATTAATACTAAAGTTGGAATTACTCTGATCAGTTACGTTACCATTCGCGGCATCCACAATTCGCATTATTACTGTACTTGATTGTAAGTTAGGGACCGTCCATGCAAAAGTTCCATTGGAAATCAAAAGGTTACTGGCAACAGAAGTCCATGTAGCGCCGCCATTAGATGAATAATCGATGTTCCAGTAATTTGACGGATTCCCAGTTTGGCTCCAGGTAATGTTATAACTTTGACAGGCATACAGCACCTCTCCCCCATTTGGAGTAATAACTGTTACTGTTTGAGCTTTTGCCGATTGAAAAATAAAAGCAGTGAATAATGCAATGGAGAGTAGTTTTACAAATTTCATGGATTGGAAATTAAATTATAAAATATTTATTTAGTGTTATCTTGTAAGATGTGAATATAAGGATAACGAAGTTCGTCATAATTTTGACACGAATAACATCAGATTATGTTTCCCGCAGGATTCAAATGTGAGAATAACGAGTTTTTTGCTGCAGTTAAAGCAACTGTAATACGGCGAACTTTACTGATGAATTTACTTGACGGCATTCGTAAGCAATGGCAATACCCATGAGCAGTTTTGGAATGACCCCTTTGAAAATAATAGCCTATTTTAATTTATTAAGGCAGCAATATTAATTTGCAGTCTAAAGAATATACATTATTTTCGTGATTATAATTTTGATTATTTATAATTTACATGAAAAAACTGCTGCTGTCTTTATTTATAATTTCTGTAATTCATATTACTGCTCAAACATCCAGTACATTTTCTTTTAATGTTAACGGAAGCTCAGTTCCTGCCGGACTTGTTTCTGCTCTGAACAGCGCCGGAGACAGATGGGGCAATTATCTAATAATAACGGAACCCGTTAAGGTTAATATATTTTTAGTTAATAACTCACAATACCCTTTTTCAGCAATTACCTTAGCAAACGGGCGAAAAAACTTTACCAATGCTCCATTCAGCAATTTTATATATCCTACGGCATTAGCTAATCAACTGGCTGGAACAGAATTAAATCCCGGCGAATATGATATGGATATTTATGTCAATTTAGCTACCCCTATGTATTATGGAACTGGAATGCCGTCAGGCAGTCAGGATGACTTTATAACTTTGATAATGCACGAAATTGGACACGGATTAGGTTTTTATAGTGCTGGTTATGTAAATTCGGGTAACATAGGTTCATTTGGGAACATTCCGGCATCAGCTCTTTTCCCTATAACAGCATCATTCCCATGGCATGGGCAAGACAGCGTCCCTTCCATCTATGATAAATTTATTATTAAAAAATCCCAGAACCATTTAGTTGGTTTAGCCCCAAACAACACAACAATATTAGGAGACAGCATCAAGTACACATCAAATTATTTTGACGGGCCGAATTTTGCAAACCCTTCAAATGGAGGGCAGCCAATAAAATTATCCGGCGGTACCGGTACTTTTACTTTGGGTGTAGATTTACTGCATCTGCACAGTTCAGTTTGCGGCTCAATTATGAGTTATTGCTGGGGAGCGGGAGATACTATAAGGAGGCCAGCCTACCGGGAACTCGGCATTTTAAAGGAAATTGGATGGAATACTACAGCCAACCGTATTGAAGAGTCTTTAACTAATAATTCAGATGACTTGTACCCAAATCCTGCACAAAATTTTGTTGAAGTTTCAGGCTCAAATATTCACTCGGTTGTAATATATGATATGCAGGGGCGAGCAGTTATTCAGGAAGTAAATTACCGTAAAAGCAATAATTTTAAAATCAATACTGAGAATATACCAAACGGCATATACTTCATCGCTGCAGAAACTGAAAACAACAAGAAATTGATTACAAAAAAATTAGTTATCCTTCATTAAAACGGCTTATAGAAATTCACTAAGATTCTTTAAAGCGAAGTTGGATAAGTAGCAATATATCCCATTTTAAAGACAATAATAAGAACGATAAAAGTAATTATCATTGTTATGGCCAAAGCGTAAGTGAGCTTTTTGTATAAATTTCTTTCCCCCTCTAACTTCAGGCTTTTAATAATATTAAAAATG
>CAISYK010000952.1 GCA_903889605.1 uncultured Bacteroidota bacterium | reverse complement strand
TTGTTTTTTATTTTTTTTAACATAAGAAATTTGATTATTAGATTATAAAATTACGAAATAAACGGAGGCAAAAATCTATCTTAAAATATTATTTAACAATTAATAACAGATTGATTTTTGTTATATATTTACGTATTAATTTTTTCACATATATTAATCCCAAAAACATCTTATGTCAAAACGAATATTACTATTCATTGCAGCCTTTGTTGCTGCAGCTTTTGTCTTTTTTACTTTGTTTTTTAAAAACAAATCAGCCTCCTCTGAAAATAAAGAGAATGCAGCTTTCAGCGCATATATTAATGCTTATACATCAGGTATTATTTCAAGTGAATCCACTATTAGGATATTGCTCACCAATGAAATGGAAGCTCCTGTTGAAATTGGAAAACCAATAGAAAAAACATTGTTTGATTTCTCTCCTTCTATAAAAGGAATTGCTGTATGGATAGACAGCAGAACCATTGAATTCCGGCCCGAAAAACCTTTGCCGAATAATACTCATTATGATGCCGAATTTAATTTGTCATCTATTTTAAAGGTTCCGAATGAGTTCGAAACATTCAAATTTGATTTTCAAACGATGCAGCAGTCATTTGAAGTATATGTTGATGGAATTACAACAACTGATAAAAAAAGCCTGCGCACACAGCGTTTGGATGGTTCACTGGCTACTGCAGATGTTGCCGATCCTCTGCTGGTTGAAAAACTTTTAACTGTTTCACAAGATGATAAGAATCTTACAATTACATGGATTCATGAATCAAACAGGACGACACATCGTTTTTCGGTTGATGGAATACAACGCAGCGAAAAGCCCGGGAAAGTTGAACTGAAATGGAATGGCGCCCCATTAGACCTTGATATAAAAGGAAATAAAATTATTGATATTCCTGCTCTTGGTGATTTTAAAGTTGTAGACGTAAAAGTTGTACAAAGTCCAGAACAATATGCGGTTCTTCAGTTTTCTGATCCGATAATGGAAAATCAGGTTCTTGATGGATTGGTTACTTTATCCGGCGGTACGGCTCTTAAGTATATTATTGAAGATAATGAAATCCGTGTATACCCACAGGCTCGTCAAACCGGAGCACGCACTATCACTGCCGAATTAGGCGTGAAAAATATTTTGGGAACCTCGCTGCGTGAACGTTATGTGATGGAAATAATGTTCGAAGAATTAAAACCTGAGGTTCAGTTAATCGGTAAAGGTGTGATTTTGCCTAATTCCAATGGCTTGATTTTCCCTTTTAAAGCTGTGAGTTTAAAGGCAATTGATGTAAAGATTTTAAAAATATATGAGAAAAATATCCCTCAGTTCCTTCAGGTAAACAACCTTGAAGGTGATCGTGAATTAAGACGTGTAGGGAAAGTAATACTGAAAAAAACAATTCAGCTGACGCAGAAAAGTGCATTTGATTTGGGTAAATGGAATACTTATTCATTTGATCTGGCGCAATTGATAAAAACCGAGCCAGGCGCTATTTACAAAGTTATTATCAGTTTCAAAAAAGGTTATTCTACATATAAATGCGACAGCACCGATACCCAAAATGTTGAAGATTCAGGTATGGAGGAAGTTTCAGATGATGGAACAAAAGATGATGATGAGCACGATTGGGATTATTACGGTGACTATTATTATGATGATTACCGTTATTACGATTATGATTACCAGGAAAGGGATAACCCATGCAATGCATCATATTATAGAAACAAAGAAGTAAAACGTAATATATTAGCCTCTGATTTAGGTTTAATTGCAAAACGCGGTACGGATGGTTCTATGAATTTTGTTGTTACCAATTTGATAACTACTAAGCCTGTTTCAGGAGCATCAGTTGAATTGCTGGATTACCAGCTTCAGGTATTGAAATCGCTGAAAACCAACAGCGATGGTATGTGTGATGCTGTATTCAAAAAGAAACCGTTTTTGATGGTTGTTAAAAGCGGCGACCAACGAGGGTATTTGAAATTAGATGACGGCTCGGCACTTTCATTAAGCGCTTTTGATGTTTCGGGTGAGCAGATACAAAAAGGAATTAAAGGATTTATTTATGGAGAACGCGGTGTGTGGCGCCCAGGTGATACATTGTTCCTCTCATTTATTCTTGAAGACAAATTAAAAACTTTACCTGAAAATCACCCGGTGCAGTTTGAATTACTGAATCCGCAGGGACAGGTATTCCGAAAAATGGTTAAGACTGCCGGACTTAATGGCTTCTATAATTTTACAACAACCACAGAAAAAAGTTCGCCTACCGGCAATTGGACAGCACAAGTAAAAGTAGGAGGGGTGATGTTTACAAAAAATATCAAGATTGAAACTATTATGCCGAACCGTTTAAAAATTAAATTTGATTTTGGCGTTGAGCAGCTTTCGGTTGCACATAAGGAGCAAAGCGGGAAACTTGAGGTTAAATGGCTAGCTGGGGCTATAGCAAAAAATCTGAATGCAAAAGTTGAAGTTACTTTAAGCCAGACTCAAACTGTTTTCAAATCTTATGAAGATTATCATTTTGATGATGCTTCCCGCACTTTCAGTTCTGAGGCCCAAACTATTTTTGACGGCAATACAAATGATTTAGGGACAGCAATTGTAAAACCTAACTTAACTGTAAAGGATGCTGCCCCGGGAATGCTGCGTGCCAATTTTAAAGTTAGGGTATTTGAACAAGGCGGTGCATCAAGCGTTGACCAATTCTCATTACCTTATTCTCCTTATGCTTCGTATGTTGGTATGAAAGTACCTGAAGGAAGCAAGTTCAGCGGTATGCTGCAGACTGACACTAACCATATTGTGAAAATTGTAACTGTAAACAGCGATGGTAAACCAATCTCAAAAAGCAAGTTGAAAGTGCAGGTGTATAAAGTAAACTGGCGTTGGTGGTGGGACAGCTATGAAGGCGATTTGGCAAATTATGTCGGCGGTGAATACAAACAGCCGCTGCAGGATCAATTTATTTCAACTGTAAATGGAAAAGGACAATTTGTATTACGCGTGAACCGCCCTGACTGGGGGCGTTTTTATGTTTGTGTTACAGATTTGGAAAGCGGACACCGCACAGGGCAGACAGTTTATATTGACTGGCCTGCATGGGCTGGGGCATCTCCAAAAGGAAATGACGGTGCCACACTTCTTTCTTTTTCAAGTGATAAAAAACAATACAATGTTGGTGAAGATGTGAAATTAACTATTCCGTCATCCGGTGAAGGCCGTGCGCTTATCAGCATTGAAAGCGGTTCTAAAGTGATAAAAGCTTTTTGGGCAGAAACAAAAAAAGGTGAAACATCCTTTATATTTCCTGTAACACCTGATATGACGCCAAATGTGTATGTAAATATAACCATGATTCAGCCGCATGCACAAACTCTGAATGACCTGCCGATACGCTTGTACGGCGTTATCCAAATTGCTGTTGAAGATCCTAAAACACATCTCAACCCTGTAATTAAAACACCTGATGTTTGGAAACCAGAGCAGAAAGCCAGCCTCAGCGTATCTGAGAAAGACGGAAAAGAAATGACATATACGGTAGCTATTGTTGATGAAGGCTTGCTTGATTTAACACGATTCAAAACTCCTGACCCATGGGCTGCATTTTATGCTCATGAAGCGCTGGGCGTAAAAACCTGGGATATTTTTGATATGGTGATGGGTGCATACGGCGCTGAACTTTCAAGAATTTTAGCAATTGGCGGTGATGGAGATATTAATAATAAAGCCGGCAATAAAGCAAATCGTTTTAAACCTATGGTAAAATTTATGGGGCCTTTCCATCTTAAGAAAGGTGAAACTGCGAAGCTTGAATTTATGATGCCGCAGTATGTTGGTTCGGTAAGAGCTATGGTTGTGGCTGGTTACAATGGTGCTTATGGTTCGGCTGAAAAAACTACACCTGTTCGTATGCCTTTGATGATATTAGGTACATTGCCGCGTGTGGTAGGTCCAGGCGAAGAAGTTGACCTTGTGGTAAATGTGTTCGCTATGGAAAAACAGGTTAAGAATGTAAAAGTGGATATTCAGGCGAGCAGTTTATTCAGCACTTTAGATGGGACTTCCAAGTCCATTACTTTTAAAGAAGTTGGTGATGAAGTGGTGAATTTTAAATTGAAAGTAAATTCGGCATTGGGTGTTGGTAAGGTAAAAATAGTCGCAGTAAGCGGTTCAGAAAAAGCTGTATTCGATATTGAAATTGATGTCCGCAATCCGAACCCGAAAGTGGTGAATGTTTTGGAAACTGTTATTGAAGCTGGTAAAACCTGGAATTCTCCGTTCACTCCTGCAGGTATGTCCGGCACAAATAAAGGAACAATTGAGCTGTCATCCATTCCTCCGATCAATTTGGGTCAGCGGTTGAAATATTTAATTGAATATCCTCACGGATGTGTTGAACAAACTACTTCTTCGGTATTCCCGCAGTTATATTTAGCTGATATTATGGAACTCAACAGCGATTTCAGAATTGAGATAGACAAAAATATCAAAAGGGGAATTGAACGTCTGAAATTATTCCAGACTTCAGGCGGAGGTCTTAGTTATTGGGCCGGGCAATATGATGCCGATGATTGGGGTACCAGTTACGGCGGGCATTTTATGCTTGAAGCAGAAATGAAAGGTTATGCTCTTCCTCCGGGATTCATTGATAATTGGAAACGTTATCAGCGTAATAAGGCAAATGCCTGGACACCTAAATCACGTGATAAATATTATTATTACAATAATGATCTGGATCAGGCGTATCGTTTGTATACATTGGCCTTAGCTAAAGCACCTGAATTAGGCGCGATGAACAGATTAAAGGAAAATCCTGATCTTTCCGTTTCCGCAAAATGGAGATTGGCAGCTGCTTATGTTAAAGCCGGTCAGCCTGAATCTGCAAAAAAATTAATTGCAAGTTTATCAACCTCCATTCCTAAATATTGTGAAATGGGTTACAGTTATGGTTCCAACGACCGTGATGAAGCAATGATCCTGGAAACTCTTACTTTGCTTGATATGAAAGCAAAAGCGGCACCATTGGTAAAAAGTGTTTCTAAAGCTTTGAGTGCAGGTTACTGGATGAGCACCCAAACAACTGCGTATTGTTTAATTGCTGTTTCTAAATTTGCAAGTTCAGGCGGCGGAGCAAGCACTGAAATGAAATACAATGTAAAAGTAAATACCAGTGCACCTATCAGCTTGAACACAAAATTACCTGTGAAGCAAATCGATATGCAGCTGAAAGGTGCTGCTGCAGGAAATGTAAGCATAACCAATAATGGAACAGGAATTTTATTTGCCCGGGTTATTTTAGAAGGTATCCCTGAAACCGGCGACCAGACTGATGTTGATAATGACTTAAAAGTTGCCGTAAATTATACAACCATGGAAGGCGCTAAAATAGATGTAAGCAAATTGGAGCAGGGAACAGACTTTATTGCAGAGGTACAAATTACAAATCCTGGAGTACGCGGTGAATATCTGCAGATGGCATTATCACAAATATTCCCAAGCGGCTGGGA
>CAISYK010000951.1 GCA_903889605.1 uncultured Bacteroidota bacterium | reverse complement strand
TTGATTCTGCACATTGTCAATTAAACAATTTCGAAATAGATTTAAAATCGATGAATTTTATAGAGGGGGATAAAATAAAAATTGAAATAGAATATTCTGACGAAGTACCTTGTGTCAAAAATTTGGAAGCAATTCAGGATATTGTTTCCATTGGGAATAACAGCGTTGTAGTTGCAGGTACAAATTTTCAGGAAGGGAAAATGACTGTAGATAAATTGCTTGCAGCGGGAGAACTCGCTGTTAATAGTGAGAAATTTGTCCTGAAAAGTTTTTCTTTGAGCATGTTAGTGAGATCACACGATAACCCTAAAGGTAGTTATATCGAATTCCAGGCTAACTCAGGAATCTTTACTCATGCAATGAGAGAAGGAATTAAATTATTGAATCCTGCAGATAAGGTGTTTTTTGAGGACATTCAAGCCCAAATATTCGATGGTTATGAAAATTACGGTTCAATAGTAAAATTGCCAGGAGTTAAAATAACAATAGAATAATAAAGTCTTATATTTCAATAGCAGTCACAAATTCGGGGCTGACCTTTTTTTATTTTTGAATTTGTAAAATAGTAAAAGTACAATCCGATTAATTTCATATTTTTGCATCCTAAATAAAAACACGATTATGGATTTTAGCATCAATGAAAACCAGCAAATGATTGCTGACATGATTAAAAAATTTGGTAAAGACCACATTCGCCCTAAAATGATGGAATGGGACGAGTCTCAGGAATTTCCAATGGATGTATTTAAAAAGTTAGGAGATCTTGGGTTAATGGGGGTTCTTGTACCTTCAGAATACGGCGGTTCCGGCTTTTCATATACAGAGTATGTTACTGCAATTGTTGAATTAAGTAAAATATGCGGTTCAATCGGATTATCAATGGCAGCGCATAACTCATTATGTACCGGTCATATCCTGGCCTTTGGCAGCGAAGAACAAAAAAAGAAATATCTTCCAAAATTGGCATCAGCAGAATGGATTGGCGCCTGGGGCCTTACTGAAACAGGCACAGGTTCTGATTCAGGCGGTATGGCTACAAACGCTAAAAAGGATGGGGATCATTACATAATAAATGGATCTAAAAATTTTATTACACATGCTATAAGCGGAAAAGTTGCAGTTGTAATTGTGCGTACCGGCGAAAAAGGCGACAGCAAAGGCATGACCGCTTTTATTATTGAAAAAGGTACTCCAGGTTTTACATCCGGAAAAAAAGAAAATAAATTAGGAATGCGCGCTTCAGAAACAGCGGAACTTATTTTTGATAACTGCCGTGTACATAAAGATCAGATGCTGGGTAAAGAAGGCGAAGGCTTTCATCAAGCTATGAAAATTCTGGATGGCGGACGCATTTCTATTGCCTCCTTAGCTCTTGGCATTGCAAAAGGTTCCTTGGAAGCTTCAATACAATATTCTAAAGAACGTGAACAGTTTGGAAAACCTATTTCACATTTTCAAGCAATTGCTTTTAAATTGGCCACTATGGCTACAGAAATTGAAGCAGCAGAATTATTGATTTTCTCAGCTGCGGATAAAAAAAATAAAGGATTGAAAATGACTAAAGAAGGTGCCTTTGCTAAATATTATGCTTCTGAAGTTGCTGTTAGGACTGCAACAGAAGCTGTCCAAATATTCGGAGGTTACGGTTATACAAGAGACTTTCCGGCCGAAAAATATTACCGCGACTCTAAACTCTGCACAATAGGTGAAGGAACATCAGAAATCCAAAAAGTAGTAATTGCCAGGGAGATAATGAAATAATATTTTGCAGATTAGGAAGAAAGCCTTACATTTGCAATCCGATTAGAAAAATAAAATAAAAAAAATCAACAAATCTAAAAATAACAATATGTTAATAGTTCCAATTAAAGAAGGCGAAGCTATTGAAAAAGCACTAAATAAATTCAAAAAGAAATTTGAAAAAACAG
>CAISYK010000950.1 GCA_903889605.1 uncultured Bacteroidota bacterium | reverse complement strand
CAAAAACTGGTTTGGATTTGGTAAGGAAAGCTATTGAATCAGGCTGTGATGCACCGCTCATAATTCTAACCGGAGAAAATAATTTTGAGGTAGATGAGCAGGCTATGAAAGCTGGTGCGGCAGATTTTATGGTTAAGGGAACAATTTCAGGGCAAATATTAGAGAGTTCTATTAGATATGCTATAGCTAATACAAAGCATAGGAAGGAAATGAACGAACTCAATGCTGCTCTTGAAAAGCGTGTAAAGACCAGGACAATTATTCTTGAAGAAACATTGAACAAACTTGAAAAATCTCAAAATGAATTAATCGAATCTAAAAATAAGGCTGAAGCAGCTGCACAAGAAGCGGGAAAAGCGTCCAAAGCAAAAACTGAATTTTTGTCCAGCATGAGCCACGAAATCCGTACTCCATTGAATTCTATAATAGGGTTTACAAAAGTAGTATTGGATACTAAATTATCTAAAAAACAAAAAGAATATTTGAATGCAATTAAAACTTCAGGAGATGTTTTGATTGTATTGATTAATGATATCCTTGACCTTGCTAAAGTAGAAGCCGGCAAAATGACTTTTGAGCAGGTTCCATTTGATTTATCAGTGTCCATTTCGGGAATATTATATTTATTTGAAACCGAAATTAAGCGAACAAAATTACAATTGGTTAAAGAATATGATGACGCAATTCCTGATGTTTTACTAGGTGATTCTGTGCGTCTGCATCAAATAATTTTAAATCTTGTAAGCAACGCAATAAAATTTACTGAACAAGGAAAGATAACTATAAGTATTAAATTATTGAATGAAGATGCAGAAAAAGCCACAATTAAATTTTCCGTATCCGATACCGGTATTGGTATCTCTGAAAATAATCAAAAAACAATTTTTAACAAATTTCAGCAAGCATCCAGCAATACTTCAAGGCTGTATGGAGGAACCGGATTAGGGCTTACCATTGCAAAACATTTGGTAGAATCTCAGGGCGGAACCATATCTGTAAAAAGTAAAATCGGCGAAGGTTCTGATTTTAGTTTTATTTTGAGTTATATGAAAATTAATGCGGCACTTGAAACTGAAACAACTGATTTTGTGCGCAAGGATTCATTTGGACTTCCTTTGGCAAAAAATGTAAAGGTATTAGTAGCAGAGGACGAATTGTTGAATCAGCTTTTAATAAAAACAATTCTTGATAAATTTGGTTTTGAAATAGATCTGGCCGCCAATGGGAAAATTGTGCTGGATAAACTGCAGAAAAATAAATATGATATTGTTTTAATGGACCTGCAGATGCCTGAAATGAGTGGTTTCGAAACCACAAATTTTATTCGAAAAACAAACTTAAATATTCCTATTATTGCTCTTACCGCTAATGTAACAACTATGGATGTTGAAAAATGCAAGGCTGCCGGGATGAATGATTATGTTTCAAAACCAATTAATGAAAAATTATTATACAACATAATTATCAAATATATTATGCCCCCGGTTCCTGTCGAAATTAATGACATGAATGAAATAAAAACCTGCCATATTACACAGCCTCGTCCAAAACAAAAGTGCATTAATCTTGATAATTTGAATGCGCTTACCAGCGGTAATTTCCAAGCAAAGTCGAGAATAGCTAAACTTTATTTGGAAGAAATTCCCAAATTAATTCATTCAATGAAAATAAGTATGGATAATTTAGATTGGGATACATTACGTATAGCGGCACATTCATTAATTCCTTCTTTCGCCTTAATGGGAATAAACAAAGAATTTGAAACTATGGCAAGAACAATTGAGAAACATGCTGAACAAAAAGAACAT
>CAISYK010000949.1 GCA_903889605.1 uncultured Bacteroidota bacterium | reverse complement strand
TTAACTCAGTTTTTCTATCATTTCATAATCGACATAACGAACAAAGCAATTTATAAAAAAATGAAGTTTATCATTACCGCAAATTCAATTACCTTTGGTAAAAGATTGAAAATATAAATGGTATAAAAAGGAGATATTATTTTATTAATCAGTATTTATACTGTATCAGTAAATCCTAATAAAACCAGCCTAACTCTATTCAATTTACAGAATTAAAAACTCAGAATAAATAAATCAAATGGATTCTTTTTCTAACAAACGCAAAATATTTAACGACCCTATTTATGGTTTTGTATCATTGCCTTATGAAATCATTTTCGACCTGATAGAACACCCTTATTTTCAGCGTCTGCGTAGAATAAAACAATTGGGCTTAACCAACCTGGTATATCCAGGTGCACTGCACACTCGTTTTCATCATGCTATGGGTGCAATGTACCTTATGGGACAGGCAATTGAAGAGATACGCTCTAAAGGACATGACATTAATGATGAAGAAGCTAAAGCTGTGACAATAGCTATACTTTTACATGATATCGGACATGGTCCATTTTCTCACGCTTTGGAACACAGCATTGTAAACAATGTTACTCATGAGGATATATCAGAACTATTCATGAACAGGCTTAATGAGGAATTTAAAGGTGAACTTTCCCTGGCGATTAAAATTTTTCAAAATAAATATCACAAAAAGTTTCTGCATCAATTAGTTTCAAGCCAGCTGGATATGGATCGTTTGGACTATCTGAAAAGGGATAGTTTTTTTACCGGAGTTTCAGAAGGCGTAATAAGTTCCGACCGTATAATTAAAATGCTGAATGTTGTGAATGATCAGCTTGCAGTTGAAGCGAAAGGCATTTATTCGATTGAAAAATTTCTAATTGCACGCAGGTTAATGTATTGGCAGGTATATTTACATAAAACTGTTTTGAGTGCCGAAAATTTATTAGTAAACATTTTGAAACGAGCCAAGGAACTTGCACAGAAAAAAACAGATTTATTTTGTACTCCTGCCCTAAAAACATTTTTATACAAACAATACAGTAAAAAAGATTTCAAGAATAATCCTGAATTACTTGATGACTTTGCTCTTTTGGATGATTACGATATTATGGCATCAATTAAAGTGTGGACATCCCATAAAGATGCAGTTCTATCTATGCTCTGCAAACAGTTGGTAAACCGCAGACTGTTTAAAGTGGAAATGCAGAATCTGCCGTTTAAAGAATTAAAAGTCCGCGGATTAAAAAATGAAGTAAAAAAACGTTATAACTTGAATGATAAGGAAGTGAACTACTTTGTGTTTTCAGGTAATGTAGCAAATGATGCATACCGCGGAGATATTATAAGCATAAATATTTTATTTAAGGACGGCACTACTGTAGACATTGCTAAAGCTTCTGACCAGCTGAACATTGATGTATTGACAAAAACCGTAAAAAAATATTTTTTGTGCTACCCCAAATAGTCCCGGAATTCTCTGAATAATAAATGATAAAATTTATTATCACGCTGCTGATGCATCTATGTTACCAAAGCTGCATAGGTTAAAGAAAGATGCCCATTAATATTTGTAAAAAACATCTCCAACAACCCAACGGAATTTGTTATTATTTTTTAAAACCATATTTAAAAAAATATTCTATCTTAGCATTTCATTTTAATTTTCAGCTTTATAAAATCAATTAAAAAAGACACCAAAATTTTATTATGAAACAAAAATACACCTCGCTAACGAAATTTTTTATTTTAACGGTATTTTTCTTTTCCCAAATGCAAATAATAAATGCTCAATCATTATCGGGAACTATAAAGGATGGTAAAACAAATGAAGCATTGTTTGGTGCAACGGTTGTTATAAAAGGAACTACAGAAGGCGGCCTTACTGATATGGACGGCAAATTTAATTTCAATACTTCCAAAATTCCACCTTTTATATTATCTATATCTTATTTAGGATATATTGGCTCTGAATACAATGTAAAATCATTTGATGGTCCTATTACTATTAAAATAAAACCAAATGAAACCATTTTAAAGACAGTGGAAGTATTAGGCGACCGCATTACCGAAAAACAAAAAGAATCTCCTCTCACTATTGAAGCTTTAGATGTACTTGCAATTAAAGAAACCCCCGCTGCAAATTTTTATGAAGGACTAGGCCAATTAAAAGGTGTAGATATCATGGCCGCCAGCATTGGTTTTAGAGTAATAAATACAAGAGGATTCAATAGTACATCTCCTGTAAGATCTCTGCAGACTATTGACGGTGTAGATAATCAGTCGCCGGGATTAAATTTTTCACTCGGGAATTTTTTAGGCTCCTCCGAACTTGATGTGCAAAAAGTTGAAATAGTTGTTGGTGCGGCTTCGGCATATTATGGCCCAAACGCTTTTAATGGAGTTGTTAGTATGACCACAAAAAGCCCATTTGTAAAACCTGGATTAGCTTTTTCAATAAAATTTGGCGAACGTGAGCTTGTAGAAACAGCTCTTCGCTATTCAGAGGTTTTTAAGAATAAGGAAGGCATTGATAAATTTGCATTTAAAGTCAATTTATCATACATGAGGGCAAACGACTGGGAAGCTGATAATATGAATCCTACAGAACAATCTGATGATGGGAAAAACAATCCAGGCGGATACGATGCTGTTAACCGCTATGGAGATGAGAATTTAACTGAGGGGCAAAATAATGCTACCAGTAAATCGGATCAAACACAGTTCCGCGGATTAAAAAGATGGTACAGAACAGGGTATGAAGAAAAAGATTTAGTAGACTATAACACAAAAAACCTCAAACTGGGGGCTGCTCTTCATTACAGAATAAAACCTGAAATTGAATTGATTTATGCTTTTAATTTTGGAACTGGCACAACAGTTTATCAAGGCGATAATAGGTATTGTTTAAAAGATATTTTATTTTTCCAAAATAGAATTGAATTAGTAAAAAAAGACAAGTTTTTTATAAGGGCTTATGCTACCAATGAAGATGCAGGTAAATCTTATGACGCAGTATACACGGCTCTCTTGCTTCAGGCACGATCCAAAAATGACATCGACTGGAGCAAAGATTACCGCACTTTTTGGAATGGAGCTGTTCCTAATACTACGCCTAATTGGGCATATGGAGGAATGAACTTTAATGTAAGAGACCTGCCGGGTTTCCCAACTCAAGGACCTTACATTGGCCCTGGCGATCCAAACAATTTTTATTTTGATTATGCTCTGGCCGACGCAGTGCTGAGTAAATATTCAGACTCACTGAATCTTTGGCATTCCTATGCAAGAGGTTATGCTGATAACAACCGCTTAGTTCCAGGAACACAAGCGTTCAAAGATGCTTTCAACGAAATTACAACGAGAGCTACTTTTGGAGAAAACGGTTCTTTGCTTATTGATAAATCTGCATTATATCATATTCACGGTGAATATAAATTCACACCTAAAATTATGGATATTACTGTTGGCGGTAATTACAGGCTTTATACTCCAAAATCTGCAGGCACTGTATTCTGTGATACTGGAAATGTAAAAATCACTAATTATGAATTTGGTTTTTATACGGGCTTAGAAAAAAAGCTAATGGATGATAAGTTAAAATTGAATTTAACAACAAGGGTAGATAAAAATCAAAATTTCAACTTTGTTGTTTCCCCTGCGGCATCTGTAGTATACAATTTAAACAAAACCAATATTGTGCGTTTGTCTTTTTCTTCAGCAATTCGTAACCCGACCCTCGCTGACCAGTACCTTTATTATAACGTAGGGAGAGCTATTTTGATTGGAAATGTGAATGGGTTCGACTCATTAGTCACCGTCGAATCTATAAAAAATTATTACAGTGAAGCGCTTCCTCAGAAAAGCTCTTTAGTATATTTCGATATCGCCCCTGTAAGGCCTGAAAAAGTAAAATCTTTTGAAATTGGCTATAGAACAACCCTCTTTAACAACTTGTTTTTTGACGGCAGTTATTATTACAGCTATT
>CAISYK010000948.1 GCA_903889605.1 uncultured Bacteroidota bacterium | reverse complement strand
ATATTGTAATTACAAATTTTTATTTTTAAACAAGAAATATTTTTCATGAAAAAGATCTTACCTATCAGCATTTTTGTATTATTCGTTTTATTAAACAATATAATCCATGCACAACTAAGCGAAGGAGGAAAACCTCTTAGTTTCAACAAACATTTCCAACCTAGCAAGCCTGTAATATTCGAATATATGCCTGCTGTTGATTTAAAAGCATTGAAGGCAGAAGATGCAGTAAATGATGAAAGCAAAGGTCCATTTCGTTTTGGTTTTAACCACTATGTTAATTTAAATTTAAATAATTCAGGAATTTGGACAACATTAGTTAATGGCGATAGAATATGGCAGCTAGGTATAAAATCGGCTGGAGCACAGTCTTTAAATCTCGCATTTGATGATTTCTATTTACCTGATGGAGCAAAATTATTTGTTTATACATCTGATAAAAAATATATTTTCGGAGCATTTACAAAACAAAATAATGACACAAGTAAAAAGTTTGCCACAGATTTAATTCCAGGTGATGCTTTGATAATTGAATATTATGAACCTGCATCAGTTGCTGGTCAAGGCAGCCTGAATTTATTTCGTGCAACACATGGATATAGAGGCGTAAAAGAATATTCTGCGAAAGCTTTCGGCGATGGCGGTTCATGCGAAGTTAACATTAATTGTGCATTAGGAAGTAATTGGCAGAATCAAAAACATGGTGTTGTATGCCTTGTTGTTAACGGCAGTGAATTTTGCACTGGTTCTTTGATAAATGACGTACCTCAGGATTTAAAACCTTATGTATTAACTGCCAACCACTGCAGTACCAGCAATGATTATGCTACTTGGGTATTCCGATTTAACTGGGAGGCACCCGGCTGTACAAATCCGGTAACATCACCATCTACAGTGCAATCTCTAAATACATCAGCTTTAAGGGCTCGCAGTGCAGGCTCCGATTTTTGCTTAGTAGAAATTACCGGAGGTTTAATCGGCGGAACTGTTCCTGCAGCATATTCACCATATTTTAATGGTTGGTCTGCAGATAATACTCCTGCTTCATCAGTCGTTGGTATTCATCACCCGCAGGGCGATATAAAAAAGATATCTGAAGCATTAAATGCAACGTCAACTGGAACTTATAGTAATGCTGATTGCTGGAAAATAGGTCAATGGACTACTGCCTGCACCGAGCCGGGTTCATCAGGTTCTCCATTATTTGATCAAAACAAAAGGATTGTTGGTCAGTTGTTTGGCGGACCATCTGGATGCAGCGTTGCAGTAAGCAATATGTATGACTATTACGGCAAATTTGCAACTTCATGGTTAGGAGGCGGAACTAGCAGCACACAATTACAAGTATGGCTGGATCCTGGAAACACAGGAGCTTTGACTCTTGACGGATTTGACCCTAATGCAGTACCGCCAGCATTTGCATTTGATGCAGCTATTCAATCTATTGTTGTGCCTGCCATAGGTACCGCCAGCTGCAATACTTCAGTGACTCCTGAGGTTACATTGCATAACTATGGTTCAGATACATTAATATCGTGTACGATCAATTATAAATTAGATTCCGGGCCTGTTCAAACATACAACTGGTCAGGTAATTTAATTACGAATTCATCCGTATCTATTACATTAAACAGCATTAATGGATTATCGGTTTCTTCACATACATTTATATCCTATACTTCAAATCCAAATGGGAGTTCTGAACAAAATACAATAAATGATACATCATCAAACACTTTCGCAATAGTTAGTGCCACTCCTGTTGTAACTATTCCTCAAACAGAAAATTTTCAATCCGTTTTTCCATCGGTCAATTGGACTATTGGAAATCCTGATGCAAACGAAACTTGGACCAAAGTGACTACAGCAGGCGGTTTTGGCGCCAGCACTTCTTCAGCCAGAATGAATAATAATACAGCTTCTGATATTTCAGGTCAAAGTGATTTCATCTATTTACCTTTTTTGAATCTTTCAAACGCTGTTTCACCCATTTCACTAACATTTGATGTCGCTTATGCCCGTTATAATTCAACATACAACGATTCGCTGAACGTATCAGTAAGTAATGACTGCGGTGCTACTTGGAACAGACTATATACAAAAGGAGGTACTGCTTTAGCTACGGCCCCTAATAATACCGGCAATTTTGTTCCAACTGCTGCACAATGGAGGACTGAAAACATTAGCTTAAATAGTTTTGCAGGCCAAAGTGCCCTAAAAATTGCTTTTGAAAACAAAAGCGGTTATGGACAGGCACTTTTTATTGATAACATAAACGTTACAAATAGTACTTCCATATACAGCAATGATTTCAATTCCTCGTTTAACATTTATCCGAATCCAGGCAATGGTGAATTCAATATAGAAGTAAATCTTAATTCTGAAAAAGATGTAAACATTAAAGTTTTTAATATTATGGGCAAAATTATTTCGGTAAAAACTATTCCGAATATTTCGAATGGTATTTATAACATAGATTTAAGCAGGGAATCAAACGGTATGTATTTTGTTGAAATATCTACCGATACCGAAAAATCAGTGAAAAAGATTAATTTGATTAAGAATAACTAAACATGGCCAGTCCTGCTTATTTAAAGTTAGGCAGTAAATAATATTTTTGACAAGAATACTTAATGTTTTAAAGATTAAATCGGCTGCAGGCTTCCTTTATTTTCAGTTTTGGACTCACCCTCTATAGGATAATGATCTACAACTGTACTTTTCCCTTCTATTGCGAGCACTGTATTAGGAAAAACCGATTGAGCCTCTTCAAGCAATGGTTGTAAATCCTTGTAACGTGCTGAATAATGTCCAATCATTAATTTATGAACGTCAGCTTTTTTTGCTAGAGCTGCAGCTTGTAAAGCGGTGGTATGATATGTTTCTTTTGCCCGAGGCAGCATATCATGCATAAACGTAGCTTCATGGTAGAGCAAATCAATTCCTTGAATAAACTCTATAATACTTTCATCATAGCTTGTGTCGGAGCAATATGCATAACTGCGCGGCCTTAAATAATTGCTTACTAATTTGTTATTGGGGATAAACTCACCTTCAGCGGTTATAAAATCAGCACCGTTTTTTATTGCAGGAATTTGCTCCACGGCTATTTTGTATTCTTGAATAATTTCTTTTGTAATTCTTGCAGGCAGAGGTTTTTCGGTAAATAAAAAACCGCAGCATGGTATCCGGTGATTCAATAATATAGTTCGTACCTGTACTTTTTTATCTTCAAAAATTAAATCATTAGAAATGTATTTATGAGGATGATATATTATATTAAATTTTAAATTGGTAAGTGAATATTTGAAATGGACATTAATTATTTCTTCCAATTCCGGCGGACAATATATATGCATATCAACAGTTCGGCCCAACAAATGCATACTTGACAGCAACCCGATTAATCCTAAATAATGATCACCATGCAGATGACTTATAAAAATATGATTTATTCGTTGAAATTTAATCTTATATCTGCGAAGCTGAATTTGAGTAGCTTCACCGCAGTCTATTAAAAAAAACCGCTCAGCTATGTTTAATAGCTGAGCGGTTGGATTTCGTGTTGAGGTAGGCGTAGCACTGCTGCTGCCTAAAATAGTTAATTCAAAATTCTGCATTATTTATTGGAAACAACCATTCTTTTTGTGATAGTTTTTTCACCGCTTTTAAGTGAATACATATAAACTCCAGGTGAGAATGTTTCTGCATCAACAGTAATAGTATTCAAACCTTTTACTGATTTGATTTTATTGCTGTAAACAACAGATCCAAGCAAATTATAAACTTTAAAATCAACATCACTATTGCTTACAGAAGAAAAACGAATTTCTGATTTTTCGCTGAAAGGATTAGGTGAATTTTGATCTGCACTAAACTTAGATAAATCAAGTGTTTCAATTCCTGCTACGGCAGTAACAACCAAGTGGTAATCAATATTGTCTGGTGCAGAAGCCCATGAACCAAAGCCGCTTACAACAGCACGAACTTTTGATAAAATTTTAATTGGGAAATCTCCTGTTGCGTTTGGTGTACCAGTTACATTTACACATCCCTCGCTGGGAGCGTCAAAATAACAAAACTTCGTCATTGTAACTCCGGCTGGTAATGAAACCCCTCCTGAAGGCACATTTGTTCCTGCACCTAAGTATGTAATTCCTAAATCTGACAATGGAACAAAGCCTGCTCCCAAATTAACTTGAACATCTGTTATAACTAAATGCGACAAAGTCATTGTTACACTATTATAAAGAGTAGTTTGAGGAGTTCTTATACTCATAGTTTGAGTATAAGGTACATTTAAAACAGCATGTTGAATATTTGTAGCCGAATCCGGGCAAATACCATGATCTGCTCCAGCAGCTAGGCATGAGAAATTATAAGTACATAGTGCCTGTGCTGAAGAGTTCATAACTCCAACACTAGTAATCAATAAAACGGCTGAAAGTAATTTTTTAATCATAATGAAATTAGGTTTAAGGATTAATTTATAAATTGAATAGAGTGCTAAAAGTATAGTTTATATTTTATATTTCAAAGAAATGATAATATTTTATTTCTTAACGGATCTCAATATTCTCAAAAGAAGGGAAAAGCAAATGGAAATATAAATCTAT
>CAISYK010000947.1 GCA_903889605.1 uncultured Bacteroidota bacterium | reverse complement strand
TTTTATTTTTATGAAAAAAACTTTTCTGACAATTTTCATTTTTTCTTTTATATATTCTTCTTTTGCCGGAGTTAAAGGTGAGAGTATATTAGCTCCTAAAGCTTCTAAAACGGAAACAGATACTGTTCCTTTTGTAATTGATGAGGAAACTATAATGAATTATAATGATTCATTAATTTCTTTTCCAGCTTATGATTTATACTGTGATTGGGATACTATTCATACGCACTATGCGAAGTTTGATATAGAAACATTAAAGGACAATTTCAAAGAAATTGCATTGTGTGACAAGAGCAGCTGCGGTTATGTACAGCCGTTTTTGGGCAACATAACTTCCGGTTTTGGGGCACGCAGAAGAGGTTTCCATTATGGATCAGATATTGATTTGGAGACAGGTGATGCTGTCGGAGCGGCCTTTGATGGAAGAGTACGGATAGCTAGAAAAAGCAAAAGCTATGGAAATGTGATAGTAATACGGCATAGTAATGGGTTAGAAACCTATTATGCACATTTGTCGAAACTCAATGTTGAGGTTGGGCAAGAAGTTTTTGCAGGGCAAATTATCGGATTAGGAGGAAACACTGGGCACTCGCGAGGCAGTCACCTGCACTTTGAAGTTCGTTACCTTGGACAACCAATAAATCCAGCAGAAATTATTTCGTTTTCCGAACATAAATTAATTTCTGACACACTTTGTTTAAGCAGAGAAACGTTTAACTATGTTTGCGAAGCAAAAAAGGCGGCAGGTAAAAATTATGCGAGTTCAAGTTCTAATAAAGTTTATATTGTTAAACAAGGAGATACATTATTTGGAATTGCTAAAAAATACAACACTACTGCTAAATTGCTTAGCAAGAAAAATAGATTAAAAACTACTTGTGTTCTGCGTTTAGGACAAAAAATTAAGGTGTAATATTTTCTTTAGTCCATTCATAAACGAAATTATTGAAAGCTATAATTTAAAATCCTTCTTCTTTCCAGAAATATTCCCTTTTAAGGGTATTGAAATAAGCCATTTTTGAGTTCTTTTCCACTTTCAATATTGCGGAATCTATTTGTGTTATTGTTTCAAATTCGCAAGGTATAACAAAAGCGCCGTATACATCAATTATTCCTTTTTTGTTTTCTATTTCTACATTACATAACCCGTTTTTAAAAATACCCGACTCATCAAATAAAAAGTCAATTGCTGTCTTCCCGCTGCGGTTAATAAAACCAATTTTCCCAGTTTTATCAACTACTTTAGCTATGCCATTAATAAACTCATCAGCTGATTTATATAGGTATTGAATCTGCAATTTCATCTTTTCATCAATATAACCCCATTTATCTTTCCGGGTTACAGCAGCCAAACCTTCACTATAAGGCTCAATACGTTCGAAATTTTTAGCTGTTGCATATTTACCCGTTTTATCAATTAGTCCCTGCTTTTTATTTTTTTCAGCAACAGCCAAACCATTTTTAAATTTTAAGGATAACACAGAATTTCCGCTATAGTCGTATTCAATAGGTATAAACAGAAGTCCATTTCGATCAGCAAAACCATACTTGTTTTCTTTCATCACCATAACAGCATCTTCTGCGAATTCTCCTAATAAATCATATTCACAAGGCAGCACATAAGAACCATTTTTATTGATTATGCCGTATTTTTTCTGAGATTTAACTTTGGCGAATCCATTATTAAATTTATCTACCCAGTCGTATTTACACTCAATTACAATTTTTCCAGAGTTATTTATAAAGCCGCTCTTGCCGTCTAATTCAACAGCGGCAAGGTTGTCGTCAAAGTCCGCGGCTTTAGTATAAATAATAGGTATAATTACCTTCCCCGATTCGTCAATATAACCATATTTTTCATTTTTAGCTGCCACAGCCAATCCTTCAGAGAACTGGGAAATTTCGTCATATTCAAACGGTACAATCAATTTGCCGTTTTTATTAATAATGCCGTATTTTTTGTTTTGCTGAACAATGGATAAGCCGTGTTTAAAGGCATCAACTTGATCATAAATAAACGGAATCATTAATTTGTTTGCCTTATTAATAAAGCCCGATTTACCGCTTAAGCCGCATTCTGCAAAACCTTCAGAAAAATTTTCGACCCACTCATAAGTACAAGGTATGACTATAGACCCTAAACTATCGGCAAATCCCCATTTACCATTTTCGCGAACACCAAATAATGTTTTTTGAGATAATTCAATCTCCTGATTTACGAATTCAGAAAATGGGTAATCGGGAAATTCAAGCTTAAAATCCACAAGAGATTCCGTTTTATAATCAGCGGTAAATATTGTGTAAATGTTTCGCCAAGCTGTTTCTATATTATGGTTTTTGGGATGCTTTTTTATAAAATTATGGTACTCTAAAATAGTGCCGTTGGTTGTAGATAAAGCATAAATAGAATTTTCGACTTCATTCAAAAATGGACTATTTGGTTGTTTTGCTGAATATTGTTCAAACTCTTCAAGAGTATTATTTTTTGTCGATGATTGAAAAAGTGTAAACTCGTATCTTTCCTGGGCATCATGAACTTCTTTGGCTAAAGGATATTTTTCTATAAAGAGTTCATATTCCTGATATGTATCTTTATTCTTTGCTTCTTTGAAAGCAATGCTGTTTCGTAAATCAACAGCTTCACGGTATTGCGGAGAATCCTGATATTGTTCAATATATTTATTCAGTTCGGCAATGCTGTTGTGACTTTTATAAATATTAAAAGCTT
>CAISYK010000946.1 GCA_903889605.1 uncultured Bacteroidota bacterium | reverse complement strand
GGAACTTGTGATACCTTCAATATCATTTATTTCTTCACGCAGCTGTAAACATAACAAATTACATTTCAACCTGTTTTCATTATCGCCCTGATACATATATACAGCGCCGACACTATTTAATGTATCAGACTCTCCTTTTTTATCATTAAGCTTACGAAATATTTCCATAGCAATCAATGATTTTTCAAGTGACTGAGTATAGTCCCCAAAACGCCACATACAATAGCCTTGTGTGCGTAAACTTTCAGCTAATCCTTTTTGATATGGATTGAGGATAGAAAAACGTTCGGTGTCATGCGCAAGTTTCCACGATGCTCTCAAGTTGGAAAGCCTGATTTCCCAGGCACTTTTATTGAGCTCATCAATATTATCAAATGAAACAATTTCGTTTATTTCCGATTCAGGATTTTGATTTTCTTTTTCCATTTTTTGAAATAGTGTGAATTATTGCTTGCTTTTGCTGAATAATATTCTGCACCACCAACTGCACAGTATACCTGCTCTTTACTTCCAATAAAACTTTTTTATCAATTGTCACTCTATCAATTGTCGCTTGATCGTAATAACGGATTGTAATTAATTCTAAATTTTCATTATACAAAACACGGTAATCTTTTTGGAGAGTCTTTATCAAATCAGGTAATTTATTTGCATCATTATCTATGCAGACCGAAAAGCTTATTGCGGAATTCTGCATCATATTTATTTTTACTTGTTTTTCTGCAAACAGTTTAAAAATATCACTAAAATTTTCTTCAACAATAAATGAAAAATCCTTTGGTGAAATAGAAAGCAGCACTTGATTTACTTTAAAAATAAAACATGGTATGGGCAATTGAGATTGGTTTTCATTTATAATTGTCCCCTTCTCTTCGGGATTCAAAAATGATTTTACATACAATGGGATTTTTTTGTTCTGCAGCGGCTTAATAGTTTTTGGGTGAATTATTGTTGCTCCATAATATGCCAATTCAATAGCATCGTGATAAGAAAGCTGTTCAATTTTTGCGGTATCAGCAAACCATTTCGGATCAGCATTTAATACTCCAGGCACATCTTTCCAGATTGTGACACTTTCTGCATTAGTAGTAAATGCAATAATTGCAGCGGTATAATCAGACCCTTCACGACCTAATGTTGTAGTGAAATTTTCAGACGTTCCGCCGATAAAACCTTGTGTCACAAAAACAACACCATTTTCAGGTTCAGCATCCGCCGCTCTCTTTGCGGACTCTGAATTAAGCGGAGACGCAGAAAAGCCAATAAAATGTTTATCTGCTAAACTTTGTGTAAGCTCCCAATCTACTCTCCCTTCGCGATATGTATTATCTGTTTGGATAAAATCACGAACATCAAGCCACTTGTTTTTGATGCCTGCTTGATTCAAATATGCCGATACAATTTTAGTAGAAACAATTTCACCAAGGCTTACGATCTGATCGTAAGCATAATCATAGCTGTGCTGAGGTTTATCTTCAATTGCCCAATCCAGCTCAATAAATGCATTGTTAATTTCATTATATATTGAGTGATTTTTATCCGGGAACAATTGTTCAATAATATCAAAATGATATTTTTTTATTTCTTCTGAAATTGCAGAAGCATTTGCTGACACGCCTGCACTGTTTTCTCCCGAATAGAAATAAGCTTCCGTAAGCCTCTCCAAAGCATTGGTGATTTTACCCATTGCCGACACCACAACCACTATGTTTTCGTTAGGGTATAGTTTTAAAATTTTTGCCGCATTTTTCACAGCCTCTGCATCTTTTACTGATGCCCCTCCGAATTTAAAGACCTTCATATCAATTTTACAATTTTACAGCATGCAGTTTTTTTCATTGCCGTATAAATATTATTAAAAATTACTGCTTATTTTTTTGACCTGCTTTTTAGAGTCTTTTATAAACCGGGAAATTTTGAAATTATCATTTTTTTCATTACCAAATAAAAACGCCATTTATCACAGCTGTTTCTCCATATTATCTAAGCAAAAATCATATTTTTAATTGCCTTCTGCGAAATTGCTCAATTGATAAATTTATATTCATCTATTTGCTCTTTTGTCAATTTGCAGTTAATCCAATCCTTATCAAAATGCGAATTTATTTTTTCATAGAATTTAATTGCAGGTTTATTCCAATCCAATACCTGCCATTCCAGTCTGTTTACATTCAAATCTTTCGACACCTTAACCACTTCGTCTAAAAGCATTTTCCCTATGCCATGTTTGCGGAATTGTTCCGTAACAATTATATCTTCAAGGAAAACACATTTACCTTTCCATGTCGAATATTTGATATAAAACAGAGCTATCCCTATAATTTTTCCATCTGACTCAGCAGTAAAAAATTCAAAAATAGGATTTTCGCCGAATCCATCACGATCCAAATCCTCAACAGTAACAATTACTTCTTGGGGGGCTTTTTCATAAACCGCTAATTCTTTTATTAAATCTAAAACCTCTGCCAAGTCAGATTTAACACCTTTTCTAATCGAAATATTCATAAAATATCCATATTCAGCAAAAAATCAATTCAAATTTAATTTGAATCTAAAAATCAAAATACTTCACCTTGCTGGCCTTGCTTGGCAAAGATATTTAAATCTTCGATGGGTAAGTGCGAAATATCACTTTCCATATTCAAAAATATTGCGACATTTGTGTAAATTCAAAAAAATCATGAGCAGGGTAAAAACACTAGGACAATTCATTATTGAAAAACAATCTGACTTCCCGTTCTCAAAAGGCGAATTATCAAGGCTTTTGCGTGATATCGGCATTGCTTCAAAAATTGTAAACCGCGAAGTAAACAAAGCCGGTTTGGCTGATATACTTGGAGATGCCGGCGAAATAAATATTCAGGGCGAAAATGTTAAAAAATTAGATGTATTTGCCAACGAGCAATTTATTGCTGCTTTAAGCGTAGGTGGAGAATGCTGTGCCATTGCATCTGAAGAAAATGAAGACATCATTATTATAAATAATGAAATGTCGAAAAACGCCAAATATGTCGTTGCCATGGATCCTTTGGATGGTTCATCTAATATTGATGTGAATGTTTCGGTAGGCACTATTTTTTCTATATACCGCAGAACATCACTTCATGGCGCAGGAACAAACGAAGATTTTTTTCAACGCGGAACCGAGCAGGTAGCTGCCGGATATGTAATTTACGGGTCTTCATGCATGATGGTTTATACTACAGGCAAGGGGGTTAATGGTTTTACCTTAGACCCTTCCATAGGTGAGTTTTGTTTATCCCACCCCAATATGCAAACACCTAAAAAAGCGAAAACATATTCCATCAATGAGGGTAATTACGTCCATTTCCCTGATGGTGTAAAAAAATATTTGAAATACTGCCAGGAAGAAGATGATGAAACTGACCGGCCATACAGATCGCGGTATATTGGTTCTGGTGTTGCAGATATTCATCGTAACCTGATAACAGGCGGTATTTATATTTATCCGACCACCTCAAAATCTCCGAAAGGGAAATTACGTTTATTATATGAATGTAATCCATTGGCTTTTATTGTTGAACAAGCTGGAGGTAAAGCCACAAATGGATTTGATAGAATTTTGGAATTGGATATGACTGAGCTTCACCAACGCACTCCATTATTTATCGGATCATCAGATATGGTTGATGTGGCTGGAGATTTTATGTTAAAATACTCTTCTGTCGAAGCTTTGGAAAAACGATAATGGCCTGAAGATTTCAAGGTTTCATTTGACGAACTTTTGCTTATCAAGTTTATGGTTTCAAGCGACAAGTTCCGTCATTGCGGCAAACATTGAACTTTTTAAACTTTAAACTTTTTAAACAATATACTTGATATGAAAACAGTTGACAATTATAATTTCAAAGGAAAAAAGGCATTGGTACGTGTTGATTTTAATGTACCCTTGGATGCGCAATACAATATTACCGATGATACTAGAATTCGTGCTGCAATTCCTACCTTAAACAAAATTATTGCAGACGGCGGTTCTGTTATTTTAATGTCGCACCTTGGACGACCTAAGGATGGACCTGACGAAAAATATTCCCTTAAACACATTGTAAATCACATTAGCAAATTATTAAATAGACCCGTATTATTTGCTGCTGACTGCATTGGCGCCGATGCAAAATCAATTGCAAAAGAACTTAAAGCAGGTGAAGTTCTTTTACTGGAAAATCTTCGTTTTTATAAACAAGAAACAGCGGGGACGGAATCTTTTGCCCATGAATTAGCATCACTTGGCGATGTATATGTAAATGACGCCTTTGGTACTGCACATCGTGCGCATGCTTCTACCACTATTATAGCAAAGTTTTTTCCTAATGATAAAGTGTTTGGATACGTTATGGCAAATGAACTTGCAAGCATCAATAAAGTTCTTAATAAATCCCAAAAACCTTTTACTGCTATTATGGGCGGCGCGAAAGTATCTGGTAAAATTTTAATAATAGATAACCTGCTGGATAAAATCGACAATCTCATAATAGGCGGAGGAATGGCATACACTTTTATTAAAGCTCAGGGCGGAAAAGTAGGCAGTTCATTGGTTGAGGAAGATAAATTAGATATTGCATTAAAAATACTAAAAGATGCCAAAGCAAAAGGTGTTAATATTTACATTCCTGTTGATACAATTGCAGCATCAGCCTTTTCAAACGATGCAGTAAAACAAACTGTTGATATCAAGAAGATCCCTGATGGGTTTATGGGTTTAGATATAGGCCCTGAATCTGAAAAAATATTTGCTGAAGTAATTATGAAAAGCAAAACAATTTTATGGAACGGCCCAATGGGCGTTTTTGAAATGAGCAATTTTGAAAATGGCACCAGATCTATTTCAGATGATATTGCAGCAGCAACAAAATTAGGCGCATATTCTTTAATTGGCGGCGGCGATTCTGTTGCAGCCATCAATAAATATAACCTCGCAGATGATGTAAGTTATGTATCAACTGGCGGCGGCGCACTGCTTGAGTATATTGAAAGCGGAAATTTACCCGGAGTGAAAGCTATAGAAGAATAACACTTTTCTTTTTTACGATTTTATTGAATCAATATTTTATATTTTCTAAATTAAACTAAACCAATTCTGGTTTTCTAAAACCCCACGAACAACCTATGTTTGCTGAAATATTTATTGATTATTAGTTCGTAAATTTGTGAAAATTCACGTTTCATAAATATTGCGAATAAGTTAATCCAGTTTCGTATAAAGCATCCTAATTCGAAAATTATATGGACACACTATGCTTAGAATTCTAAATAATGTCAACTCTTTTTTTATTACGGCTCACTGAAAGAAAAAAGTCTGCCAATAAAATTTAATGAAATATCGCATCATAGTTTACGTTGTATCCCAAAAAGTAATAGATCAAATCATAAAATGTATTATTTAGATTAATGATTTAAAACCTGCTCAAATGAAATTTATCCCCAACTTCATTATCTGTATTTTGTTGATTTTATTCTGCAATTTATCAATGGCTCAGGACTGTGAATCCGCAATGGTTATCACATTAAAAAATATTAAAGGCGGTGCTTTTGCAGATCAAAAGGTAACCCTGACAAATAAAGCTGACGGCAAAACTTTTACGGAAAACAGCAATGCTTCAGGAGTCGTAAATTTTATGGTTCCATGCGGAATTATTTTTGATATTTCCATATCAAACTATACACGTAATAGAGAAATATTATCATCAGAACATGAAGGAGGCAGGGTGTCGCAGGAGTTTTCTTATGAGCCTAATATGGCTGCTAAGGACAAGATGTTTGAAATGAGCAGCCTGGAAAAAAAAACTGTAGATGATTTTGTTAAAAGCATCCCTGATACGATCATGATGAATAATTCGATTATGGGAAGACCGGTTAAATTAAATCATTATTTACAATTGAAGATTAGTATAGAAGACGTAAATAATAAGCCATTAGCTGGTGAACAGCTCAGTATTATCGGCGAAAAACGACACAAAAATATAAAAGGTGTTACTGATAAAAGCGGGAAGTTAGTTGTTTACCTTCCTAAGGGCGATAAGTATTTTATTAATTTTAAATACAATAAAAATTATATTTCAAAAGAAAACGATTATACAAAAGGGTCTGCAGAAGCGGAATTAAAATTTTCATATTTAGGCACAAAAGAAATTGAAAAAAGAAGAAAAGAGGAACAGGAAAGAATTGCCGCGGAAGAAAAAAGAATAAAAGACGAAGAGCTGGCTTTTGAAAAAAAATGTAAAAAACTTGGAATTACTTTAGAAGAAGGGCGGAGGCGCGAAACAGCTGAAAAAATATTTGGGGGAAGTAAAACAAATGACACTGTTGTGTCGGCAGTGTTAAACAGAAATAAATGGACAGAAAAATTAATTGTTTGTGATCTGACAGGAAGCATGTCGCCGTATTATGCGCAGCTGGCTGCGTGGTATCAATTAAGCTATTTGAAAGAAAAAAACCTGCAGTTTATTTTCTTTAACGATGGAGATAATATGGCTGACGACTTGAAAAAAATAGGCAGTACCGGCGGTATTTATTATTCACCATCTAAAGGTATAGATTCATTATTTAAGACTATGGCAATTGTTACTTCACGCGGATGGGGCGGTGATTGCGCAGAAAATAACATGGAAGCATTGTCTAAAGGGGTCAAAATTGCCAAACCATATAAAGAGCTGGTAATGATTGCCGATTGCGATGCTCCTGTTAAAGACATTATATTACTTAAAAACTTTAATGCACCAGTACACATTATTTTATGCGGGGCTAGTGATTTTATTTCATTGGATTACTTGTTGATTGCATGGAAAACTAAAGGCAGCATACATACAATGGAAGAAGATATTACAAAACTTGCTTCGATGAACGAAGGCCAGGAGATTAAAATTGGAAATAACATTTATCGTATTATGGGAGGCGAGTTTGTGAAAATTACAAAAATATAAAAGATCAAAAAAATGCACATTCAGCAACGCTGAAAAATTGAACTCTCTTTCTGAAAGATAAAAAAACAATAAAAAAGTTTGCTGCAGTTTTATCTCCTAAGTGAAATACATCAGCATAAGCAGGCATCACAATAATTAAGTTCTAAAACACTCTGAAATCTTAATTTTTCAATTTCGTTATCAGAAAAAAAACAGTCAGACAAAATTCATTGAAACATCCTTGCTTGGTTTGCGTTAAATGGTCAATTGTTAACACTTTAAACATTTTTTTGTTCATTACTTTATTAACTGCTCTTAAAAGGTGTTTTTTGTTTTTATAGTTTTATCCAAATATTAATAAACGATATAAAATGGTAAAAGAAAAAAAGATTTTCGTTCTTGATACATCAGTAATTATTTATGACCACAATGCGGCCAAAAGCTTCCAGGAGCATGATGTAGTAATACCAATAACCGTTTTAGAAGAGTTAGATAATTTTAAAAAGGGAAATGACACCAAAAATTTTGCAGCAAGGGAATTTTCGCGTTATATCGATAAAATTTCGACAGGCAATACGCTGCAGGATTGGATTCCCATCAATGGCAGGGGTCATGGAATGATCAAAATAGAAATGCATCAAGGGTCTACAATTGATGCTGAACAAGTTTTTGGAGAAAAAAAGGCTGATCACCGTATTTTAAATACCGCACTTTATGTTTCAGAGCAATATCCGAATCATAAAGTAATAATGGTTACTAAAGATATTAACCTTCGGATTAAAGCAAAATCGCTCAATCTGAATGCGGAAGATTACGAAACCGGAAAAATAAAAGATGTCAGCGAGCTTTACACAGGCTGCAGCGAAATAGAAAAAGTTCCGATTGACCTTATAAATGAAATTTATGAAAAAGGATTTTGTGCCCCCTCCGCCCTGCATAAGAAACAGAAGCCGGCACCTAATCATTTTTTCATCTTAAAAAACCCTGCAAAATCAGTACTTGCCACATACAGCCCAATAAAGGATACTATCGAACGCATTAAAAAAGTGAGCGCTTTTGGAATTTCGCCTCAGAATGCTGAACAAGCTTTTGCTTTAGATGCGATACTTAATCCTGATATTAAGTTGGTTACTCTTCAAGGTGTTGCCGGAACTGGAAAAACACTCCTTTCATTAGCCGGAGCATTGGAACAGAGAAGAAATTTTCATCAGATTTATCTGGCCCGTCCTGTGGTTCCTTTGAGTAATAAAGACATTGGCTATCTGCCTGGTGATATTAAATCGAAGCTAAATCCTTACATGGAGCCTCTTTGGGATAATTTGAAATTTATCAAAGGATTATTCAACGAAAAAGACCGTGAATTCAAGCAAATCACAGAAATGGTGGATAATGAGAAATTAGTAGTTTGTCCATTGGCATACATACGCGGCCGCAGTTTATCAAATGTGTTTTTTATTGTTGATGAGGCGCAAAACCTTACTCCTCATGAAGTAAAAACTATTATTTCACGTGCAGGAGAAAACACAAAAATTATTTTCACCGGTGATATATACCAAATTGATACTCCATATTTGGATACGCAAAGCAATGGTTTATCATACTTAATCGACAGGTTGAAAAATCAAAACTTATATGCACATATTACTCTTGAAAAAGGGGAACGCTCTGAACTCGCTAATCTGGCAAATGATTTTTTATAGATTATTGTTTAGCTGCACTTTTGACTGAAATAAATAAAGCTGTTCCAAAATTTTGGAGCAGCTTTTTTTATTTTTATGTTCCTGTGAAATTAATTTTAGTGAACACATATTAACATTAACTTGATGGAAAGTCCGTTAAAAATCAGTTAATTGAAAATAGTAATATTGCAGGAACAAGTTATAAAAAGTTATAACAGGTAAACAATAAACAGGAAATTTATTCTGTATTCCATTAATAGTAATGGTTTAAACTTATTCGGCAAATTGTAATCAGCTGGGGAAATTATTCTTTTTCATACTTGTAATGTCCTATAATCTTATATTCAAATAGGCAGTCGGCAAGTACCTGGCCGCCTCCGATATTGTGAACCATCAAGTATCGTTTACTGTCCGCTGATTTTTTATTTACTACTAGTCCAATATGAGTAATTCCTCCGCCAAGGTTCCAGCACACTATTTCTCCGGGCAAATAATCTTTTGGATTATCGGTTATTGCTTTAACTTGCCCATGTCTGGTAAAGAATACCATAAGGTTTGGAACTCTTCTATGGTCAATATTTTTGTCTGTGTGAGTTAAACCCCATTTTTTCGGATACTTTGCAAAATTTGACGCCATGTCTTCATGAACCTCTTTCTGAAGGTCGATCCCGAGTTTTCTGTATGCCCTTATTATAACGTCAGAGCAAACGCCTTTACCGCTGGGAACATCACCATTAGGATAACTTATATTAAAGTAACTCGGGTCATAGGTAACAGTTTGTTTTGTCAATTCATTAGCAGCATCTGAAAGTTTAATACAAAAATTGGCTTGTCCAATGGCCAAACATGTCCAAACAGTGAAAAGTGCTGTAAACAGAATTGATTTCATGATAAAATAAGTTCTATTGTTTTTTTTTGCAGGTAAACATCAGTAAATTCAATCAGCAAATGTATTGATGACTTAACATGAATTGAAATATTATAAAAAATGTAACTTAATGTGAAATATTTATAAATGTACAAAAAAGTTTATTAATTACCGAGGCTGCGTGGGATTTACGCTTCAAATTAACAAACGTGTTTTTTTAAAATATAAAAGATTATTGATGTTATGGTAATGTTTTTCTTGTTAAAAAAATTGAAATCATCAAAAGACAACCTCGATGCTTTTTCTTTTAATTTGGGTTCTTGATCTACAAACTTTTCTATAGGCCTTTGATAATACTATCCTAAAAAATCACGAACTATTGGGTACAGCAGCAAATAGAAAGAATGCGCAAAAATATAACCCCGTTCAGTTTACCGCTGAACGGGGTTATAAGATTG
>CAISYK010000945.1 GCA_903889605.1 uncultured Bacteroidota bacterium | reverse complement strand
TTTTTAATTGTTTTAATTTAGCATCTGCTTTCAATTGATCCAATGAAATGCCGTTTTCAACTACAGAAAACCAATTGTCCCAAATTATTAAATAATGTGAAGGACGTTTTTCAATTGTAATTTTATTTAATTCTCGATTGTATTTTCCGTCAAAAGGGTCTCTATTCATCAGCATGCTTACATAGGGATGTGAATAATACATAAAAATATTCTTATCTGAAAAGTTGTTTTGTGTATACCGTGCAGCATCGGCAATTAAAATCTGATCTGCAGATAAAGATAAATCTCTTTTCCAATTAACTGCAGCTGGATTTGGTACAAAAGGGAATACAATTACATAACCGGTAAATATAACCGCCGTAATTTTTGATGTTTTAGAACTATCTTTAAAGAGTCCTGTAATAAAATTAAATCCATTTAAAGCGATAATTACAGCCAAAGGAGTTACACCAACCAAAACTCTTTTTAACCCCATTGATTCAAATATTCCGAAATACCAAAATAATGTATGGGCTGTAAAAAACAAAAGAAATGAAGAGTAAATCAACAATGTTTCCGTTCCGTATGATGGCCGAATGTTTATGCGGGCATCCTTTACGGCAGAAAAATCAATTATTTTTTTCACAATACCTAATACCAGCAATATATACAGTGGAATACCCAGAATATAATTTAATTGTATAAAAAAATGAGATAGATTTCCGCTGCCGTATTTACCGCTTGAATTGATATATGGAATTTTAGTAAAAACCCACAATATATCATGATAGTAAAAAGCACCAGCTAAACTGTACGCAAGGTGTCCTAATAAAAAGGCGGGTAAATATTTGAATTCTTTGTTAATTATCAGATAAAATGCAAACACGCCAATTATCACAAGCCCTTCTGAACGTACAAAGGGTAAAAATGAAATGACGCAGACAGCCAGAGGTATTCGATTGCTTAATATCCAATAAATGCCAAGCATTATTACTAAAGAAAACAAAGGTTCGGTAAGACCGGAAAAAATGTGAATAAAATATCCAGGAGTAAAACATAAAAATACAGCAGCAAGCCATGCATTTTTTAAATCTAATTTTTTTGCAGTTTTATAACTAAACCATACTGTAAATGCTGCTAAGAAGCAGTTAAATATTTTTATTCCCGCAAACCCAAACTGCGCAAAGGGCGCACTAAGCAATACAAACAGTGGTTTTGCCCAATGGTTAAGGAAATTTTCCGGATGCTGAAAAGCATATTTTGAAAACAAAAAATGTGTAACGCTGTCCCCTGAATCACAAGTTCCATTGGTGCTTAAAGAAACGATAAGAATTACTGCAAAATAACAGCTAACTCCTATTAACACATTTTTGTCTTGTTTTTCAATATTGTTTCCGAATGCCATAAAATTCATTTGCGGCTTAAATTTTATTAAGAAAGAGTGTGCAAATTACTGAATTATAATTTTAAGTAAACTTAAAACAAATACATCTGTAATTTATGTCTATTGAATAATCTGTTTTGTCGAAATTAATTTTATCGATTTTTACGAAAAAAAATATTTTTATTGCGGCATAACCTTATTTTACAAAAAAAGCTGCTTTTTGCCTTTCAATACGAAAGGTGCTGTTTTATTAATCAAAATGATGTAATTTCTATTGATACTAATAGACTTTATATAAGTTAAAATGTTATGAGCATAAAGATATTAATAAATGTTTGGTTACTTGAGTTTTAGGAAAAGGAAAAAACTTTAGCTATGCAGAAAAAACATGGCAAAAAGT
>CAISYK010000944.1 GCA_903889605.1 uncultured Bacteroidota bacterium | reverse complement strand
CTTATAATAATGCAATTACTGATCTTGATGTCGGATTAGTTTCTCGAAATTTAAATTATTCTAATTTGGTTGAAAAAATAATTAAGCTTAATTTCAATGAGCATGGAAAATTTTTAGATTATGCTGGTGGCTATGGACTGTTTGTTCGTTTAATGCGAGATAAGGGTTTCAATTTTTATAGAGAAGATAAATATTGTGAAAATATTTTCGCTCAAAACCATGACTTGGAAAATTTAAATGCAAGCAGTCGATTTGAATTGGTTACGGCTTTTGAAGTTTTTGAGCACTTAGAAAATCCTTTAAGGGAGATAGAAAAAATGCTTGATTATTCTGATGTGTTGTTATTCTCAACCGAATTGCAACCAGATGTTGTAATAAACAATGCCGCTGATTGGTGGTATTTCACCCCAGAAACTGGTCAACATATTGCTTTTTATTCTGAAAAAACATTAAGGTATATTGCGGAAAAACTGCATTGCACATTTTATACTAATGGTGATCTCCATCTGATGGGCAGAAAAGTATTCAAACATAGTCCCTTGTTAATTGAAAATTTGGATGAAAAAGAAAATAGGGATGAAATGATAAGCTTGATTCAATCTGATTTCGAATTTGCAAAAAATATAATTTCAAAAGTTGATATTATAAAAAAAGAACTAAAAAGCCAGGGAGAAGTTAAGGAGGAGAAGGAAATATTTATTCAAAAGCTTTCAGTTGTTTTTGCTCAACTAGACTCAACCAAGACTCAATTAGACACCACCAAGACTCAATTAGACACCACTAAAACTCAATTAGACAACACTAAAACTCAATTAGACTCAACCAAGACTCAATTAGATTTAGCAATAAGGGAATTGAGTGGTGTGTATGCGTCAAGGGAATGGAAAATGATTTTGATGTTGCAAAAAAGTGTAAAAATAATCATACCAAAAAATAGTATCAGGAGAAATTTAGCAGTAGACGCTTGGAGATTAATAAAATTGCCAGTAAAGCTTTTATTGAAAATAATTAGAAAAATAAAAAGCACCTTGTTTCTTTGTGTAAATTATTTTGTCAAACTTAGGCCAAGGAAAAAAAGAAAAATAAACAAAAATTTAAAAAAAATTGTGTATGTTGGGCACTCCTATCATAATAAAACAAAATCAACAGCCTTCTTAATTGATTATCTGAGGGAATTTTATGAAGTAGAAGTCATTCTTGATGAAAGTTGGCGAGGTAACGGAGAGTTGTATCCAGACTTATCTTTTATTGATGATAGTTATTTGGCAGTTTTGTTTTTTCAAAATTTACCAAATGAAAATTTACTTAAAAATATTAAAAATGAGAATATCGTATTTTTTCCGATGTATGATGGTGTGGGACATGATTATGATTATTGGGGCGGGCTTCATGCTTTAAAGATAATAAATTTCTCAAAAACATTGCATGAAAAACTTATAAAATGGGGGTTTGAATCCATAGCTGTCCAATATTTTCCTGAATCGCAAACCTTTATTCCGGGAAAAAAAGATGAGGTTTTTTTCTGGCAACGTCTCACGAAGATGAATATTGATGTGATCGAAAAATTATTTGGAGATGAGAAAATAGAAATGCATATCCACAAAGCAATTGACCCAAATCAAGAATTTAAGCAGCCAAATGATGAACAAGAAAATAAATTTAAAATCACCTATTCGGATTGGTTTGAAACTCGTGAAGAAATGTGGGATCTGATAAAGCAAAAGGGAATTTATATCGCCCCACGTGAACTTGAGGGCATTGGAATGTCATTTTTGGAAGCTATGGCAATGGGTAAGGCTGTGATTGCAGTTGATAACCCAACAATGAATGAGTATATTAAACACGGGGAAAATGGATATTTATTTAATTTAAAGAATCCGAAGAAGATAGATTTATCAAATATTGAAAAAGTGCAAAAAAATGCATACAACTTTATGAGGGAAGGATTTATTAACTGGGGAAAAGAGAGAAAGCATATAATTGAATTTATAGAAAAAGCATGAGTTACAGACAAGGATTTTGTGAAAAATATAATAAATTAAATGAATCTTTTGATGAAGAATGTGTTTTTAGGGTTGGAATTAGTCAAGGTTTTTTTTCAGAGATAAATAATATGATTTTTGCAATGCTTTATTGTCTCGATCATAAAATAAAGTTTGTTTTGTATTCTGATGACGCTAATTTCTCGAATAATAAAGGATGGGAGGAATTTTTTTTGCCTTTTTGTGATCAGGTTCATGAGAGTTTTCATAAAAAATATAACTTCAAAATAAGAACTGAGATACCATTTAAAAAAAATAGTATTAGAATGCTGTATGTAATTATTTATAAATGGTTCCATGGTATAGATTTTTTGACATATGACGTATTTGATTCATTCTTTAATACGCCTTATCTAAAAGTAAATGACTTTCATATTGAACCATTGGAAATTTCAGGAAAAGCAAGTGAGGCATCTCGTAACTTGGTTGATATGGTTTGGCGCTTTAATCCAAGCACAGCTCAAGATATTGAAAAAATTATTGAATCATTAAATTTGCCATCTAAATATGTTGCAATGCATATACGTGGTGGTGATAAAATTATAGAGAAATATATGCATGGTGATCTCCTTGATATAGATGTATATATCAAAAAAATAGAAAAAATCAATAAAGATGTGAAAAATATATTTGTTTTTACGGATGATTATTTGAATATAGAAAAATTAAAAATAAAAAGGCCTCAATGGAATGTATTTACACTATGTGAAAAAGATGAGCATGGATATTTTAATCATGAATTTAATCTGCTATCATGGGATAAAAGAAAAAAACAATTATTAAAGTTGTTCGCAAATATTGAAATAATCGCTAGATCGGATATTTTCTTTGGTACTGCAACTGCAAATCCATACCTTTTTTTAGCACTCAAAATGGACAGTATAAAGATGTGCAAGGTTGATTGTAATAAATACTGGCCATTTTGAAATGGCTTAATAAAAATTATAAAATTTACATGCAAAAAATAGCTATAATCACTGGAATAACTGGACAAGATGGTGCATATTTGAGTCAGTTTTTGCTTGGGAAAGAATATAAAGTCATTGGGTTGGTTAGACCCAATATAGCAGAGGATTATTCTGGCTTTGAATATCTTAAAATAAAAGATAATATTATCTTTAAGGAATGCAACTTGTTGGATTTAAAAAGTATCACAAATATTCTCAAAGAATTTAGACCATCGGAGGTTTATAACTTGGCAGCGCAGAGCTCAGTTGGCCTTTCTTTTGAGAGACCATTGGAGACAATTAATTTTAATATTCTGTCCGTACTTAACTTGCTTGAGACAATAAAGGGATTAGATAAGAAGATTAAATTTTATCAAGCTTCATCAAGTGATATGTTTGGTAATATTGAGAATTTGCCTGTTACGGAGAAATCAATCATACACCCAACTAGCCCATATGGAATTTCTAAGGCTACAGGCCATTGGATGACTGTTAATTATCGTGAATCCTATGGTCTTTTCGCTTGCTGTGGGATTCTTTTTAATCATGAGTCATATTTGCGAGCACCTAATTTCTTTGTAAAGAAAGTTATCAAGACAGCCATTGAGATTAAAAAAGGAACACAGCAGGAATTGAGAGTTGGAGATATTGATTTACGTCGTGATTTTGGTTTTGCTCCTGACTACGTGAAAGCAATGTGGTTGATGCTTCAGCAGGATGAGCCAAAAGATTTTATTATTTGTTCGGGAAAATCAATTTCTCTCAGAGATATTGTTGAATATGTTTTTGATAAGCTCGGAATTGATAAAAATAAAATTGTCACAGACGAATCATTTTTCAGACCAAATGATATCAAAAATATTTATGGCAATAATGAAAAGGCAAAAAAAGAGCTAGGGTGGGAATATGAAAAAACATTCTTTGAAGTTTTAGATATTTTAATTCAGGAGGAATTAAGGAAATAAACAATGAACGAAGATAATTTAAAAATTTCAATTATAACTCCATCTTTTAATAGCGGGAAATATATAGAGAGGGCAATTCAAAGTGTTCTTAGTCAGGAATATGAAAACTGGGAACATATTATTATTGATGGTGGCTCCAAAGATGAAACTATAAGTATTTTAGAAAAATATAAACATGTAAAATGGATTTCGGAGCCAGATGATGGTCAAGCGGATGCCATGAATAAAGGTTTTAAAAGAAGCACTGGGGAAATTGTAGTTTATTTGAACGCTGATGACTATTTTTTTCCAAAAGCCTTTTCGGCTGTTATTGGGGAATTTAAAAAAGGTGCAAAATTTGTAGTTGGAAATGTTTTGGTAAAAAGTCTAAGGCTGAAAGCTGATTTTCTAAATATCCCAAAGGTAACATTGATTGAAATGCTAAAACATTGGGAGTCTAATGCTTTTTGTCATAATCCAGTTGGCTATTTTTATTTGAGAGAGGTTCAGGAAAAATGTCCATTTAATGTAGATAATTATGCAACAATGGACTTAGAATTTCTACTTGAGGCAGCTTCTAAATATGATTTTTCAAAAATTGAATTTACATTGGGATGTTTTGAAGATGGTATTGAAACAAAAACTGGTGAAACGCAGGCAAGACTGGATTATTGGAAATTGAGTAATTTTTCATATATAAATAAGTACCTTAAAAATTTATCAGTTGAGGATAGAGAGATGTATAATAGGGAGCGGAAAACTGGATATATTAGAATGCAATCTCATATGAATAAGAATAACTTTAAAAAAGTTAAATTAATATCTAAAGAACAATTACCCTTGGTTTCCATTATAATTCCAACTTATAACTGCGCAGCTTATTTACAAAGAGCAGTTAATTCTGCTTTATGTCAAGAATTAGATAATATAGAAATTATTATTATTGAGGATAATTCAACAGACAATACGAAGGAAATTATTGAAAAGTATTACAAGAACATTCCTATTGTGCGTGTAATTTATCATAAAGAAAATAAAAAGCAAGGTTCTTCACGTAATGATGGTCTGAATATTGCGATTGGAAAATATGTTTTCTTTTTAGATGCAGATGATTGGCTCGAAAAAGATTCTTTAAAAAAAATGATTTTAATCGCAGAAGATTATAAAACTGAAATTTTGGCTTGCGGAATCAATAAAGTTTTTGAAGATGGGAAAAAGGATGTATATCATTCGTATGCATTTGCTTGCGACGACAGGAGTGATAATCTTGCTTATTTGGCCGATTATTCAATTGCTAGTGTTGTTTGGAATAAACTCTATTTGAGAGAGTTTATTGAAAGGAATAAATTAAGATTTGCAGAAAATCACGGTAAGGAAGATGTAATTTTTTCTCTTAAGGCAATAAATATTTGCAAAAATTTTATATCAATTCAGGATATATGTTACAATTATTTGCAAAGAAAAAATTCTTATGTGAATACTAATCCAGGAAAAGCAGAAATAGTTTCTTTCATTAGACTTTATTTGGATGTTAATAGTTTCTTTAAAGAAAATGAGCTATACAAAAAAACAAGTGATATAATATTTTGTAAAAACTTTTTAAAGAATCATTTTGTAAGCGACTTCCTGGGAAACTTATTGCGTTATAGAAACTCAATTAATAATAAAGAATGGGAAGCATTGTTCTTAAGTTTTTGCTGTGAAGAAATGGGAGCAGATGGGGTATTTTTTGCAGTGCATTTTATTGATACTATTAATGGTACAATGTCAGAAGAAAAAAGAAAGTCTTTTATTAATATGAAT
>CAISYK010000943.1 GCA_903889605.1 uncultured Bacteroidota bacterium | reverse complement strand
TGCATATTGTTGCAACATCTGGTGTAATATACTGCATGGTATCATAAATACCTAAACCTGCATATACAGAACCTCCCGGGCTGTTCATATATATCTGGATGTCTTTTTTAGCATCCACCGACTGTAAGAATAAAAGCTGAGCCTGAATAATATTAGCCACCTGGTCATCAATTCCTGTTCCCAGAAATATAACGCGGTCCATCATCAAACGGGAGAATACGTCCATTTGGGTGACATTTAACTGACGCTCTTCTATGATATAAGGCGTTACATTACTAATGCTGTGTCTGCTGTACGAATCAAACGTGTTACCGCTGATACCGCGATGCTTTACAGCATATTTTCTAAATTCATTGTTATCAAACATGTTTTTTTTAGATTAAAGGTTAAATATAAAGATTTACATTTTTTATAAAAAGGTTATTTACTAATTACAAAAATTAAACCTCAATAAAATTAATGTCTATTTGTCATATAAATTTTATGTGATTCAAAAAAATGTCAAATCTATGCTTTTTTAAAAAAATCATCATAAGTAAGCTCTTGGTTCTCCAATGTAAATTTAGTTTTAAACAAGGTCATCACTTTTTCTCCATACAATTTTTCGTATATCTTTTTTGCTTCTTCCTTGTTTGACAATACCCTTTGCGCAGTCTTGTTTAATTCCTCCTCAGGCATTGGTGTTGGGTCATATTTACCAAATTGCTCTAAAATCATTTGTTTGGTGTAATCAATAATTTCTTCATTGGCTACTTGAATACCATTATCCTTAATGATTTTATTTTCAATCAGCGACCATTTTAAGCCTTTAGAATACTCATCAAACTCTGTTTCTACTTGCTCAGGTGTTACAGGTTTTTCATTTACAGCAACAATCCAGCGTTTCAAAAATCCTGTTGGTAAATCAAAATTTATTTTATTCATTAAATATTCTACTACATCATTGTAAAATTTACGTTCGCTGTCATTTACGAACATGTGTGACAGCTCATCTTTGATCTTTACTTTAAACTCTTCAGTACTTGTAACAGTACCTTCACCATAAATTTTATCAAATAATTCCTGATTTATTTCAGAGCCAGCTAAACGGCTGATGTTTTTTACAGTAAATTGTATTTTTGAAGTTAATTTTTCGGCAGCTTCTTTTTCAATACCCAACATTGATGCAATATCTACAGGGTTATCAGATAGTTTTTGAGCTTCTAAAATTACCTTATCTTCTTTTCTTAAACCTGTCAATGCCTTTTTAGTGGCTTCGTCTTTTATTCTATCAAGAAAAATAGGTGATGTTTTGAAAATACCTCCAGGTAAAATTTCACCGTTTGCATCCAATTCAACAAAATCGCCGTTCAGTAAATCGCCCTCGCCTGAAACCTCAACATTCTCAACCTTTCCATAACGTTTAGAAATATCAGAAATATATTTGTTTATCAAATCCTCATCAATCTTCACGGTCTTATAGGTGAATTTATCTTTCGCTGACAAATCAACATTAAATTTTGGGGCCAATCCCATCTCGTATAAAAATTCAAAATCTTTTTGGTTATCCCAATCAATATGAATTCCGCTGTCAGCTTTTGGCAAAGGGTTGCCAAGAACTTCAATTTTATTTTCATTAATATAATTATATAATGAATCATTTAAAAGCTTATTGATTGCCTCAACTAAAATTGATCTGCCGTACATTTTTTTTATCATACCTGTTGGAACCTTACCAGGGCGGAAGCCTGGGATTGAAGCCTTTTTCTGATGCTCTTTTAAAGCGCTCTCTACTTTAGGTAAATAATCTTCAGCCGCAACTTTAACTCTTAGTACGGCATTTAATTCATCTACATTTTCTTGAGTAATATTCATTTTTATGAAATTTTTAATTTGCTGATTATTTATTGCTTTTTTATGGAATACAAAAATACAAAAAGTTTTTGAATGTTTTAACCATGGATTATTTCCAAACAAAGCTGGCTTTCAATCTTGATTTATATGATTTAGGCAATTCTGCTTTGCTGGTTTTATAAGATTATTGCTGATTGAAAAATAATTGAATTTGAATACTTTTCGGTTGGGCGTTCCTCTTTCTTAAAAAAGAAAGCGCGGGCTTTACACTTCAATCTTTTGCAAAGGGCAAAAGGATTTTCGCGGAATTTATCCTGAACCAGTCGAAGGGATCCCTAACGCAGCATTATCAATATGAGAGCATGACTGCATCTTTTAAAACGAAAAAAGTCCCGCTCTTTGCAGAGCAGGACCTTTCTGGTAAATCATAAATGAATATAATTATGCTAATTTTACATTTACAGCATTTAAACCTTTTTTACCTTCTTGTACTTCGAATACTACTTCGTCATTTTGACGGATTTCTTCTTTCAAGCCAGATACGTGTACAAAAAATTCTTCTCCAGAATCATTTGCCTTAATGAATCCAAATCCTTTTGTTTCATTAAAAAACTTTACAGTTCCATTTTTCATTTTAATAATAATTGTTTTGATTAATAATGGTGCAAAGATAAACTAAATAAATGAATTTCACTTAACTTTCTCAATTATATTTGAAAAATAATATTTATAAATGCTTAAACACCTATAAATAGGGCGTTTTATTAAACATTAAAAAAACTGTTTGAATTATTTTACTCAATTTATTTGCAACTTTTTTGAACATTTTATTTGAAACTAAAATTTGTTACCCGCTTTTTTGTATATAACTCCAAGCCTTTCTGCTGTTAATTGAGTAGATACTAATTAACACGCTCATTGCGCAGTGTACTTTGCAGGGAACTTTGATATTATGGAT
>CAISYK010000942.1 GCA_903889605.1 uncultured Bacteroidota bacterium | reverse complement strand
CTATATCTCTTTGATGAGACACTTCATTTTTTTTGCAGCTCAATTATATTTTTTTGTTTACGTGTTATCCGTAGTGAACGAAAAACAAAACCTGCAAAAAAAACAACTAAAAACAAACCGCTGAATACTGACCATATAATAATTTTTTGTTTGTTGTTTTCGGCTTTTGCTAATGCTTGTTGCTTGTCATTCTCCGCTTTTGAGGCGGCTTCTTTTTTATCAAACCCATAATTCATTTCCTTGCGGATAAGCTGTTTTTTGTTTTCCTGGCTGAAAATGGTATCTTTTAGTGCAATTGATTTTTTGTAATGAATAAGCGCGTCTTTATATCTGCTGCTTGTCTCATAGAGCTTCGAGATAGCTTCTTCACCATATCTCAACTGATTCAAGGAACCAATACTGTCATTTAAAACTATGGCCTTTTTTAGGTACTGCTCCGCCAGTTGATATTTTCCGATTGAAGTTAGGAGTGAACCGATGTTGCTCAGACTCAAAGCAATTGTGCTTTTATCTCCGATTTCTTTCGCAATTTTCAATGACTTGAAATAATTATGCAATGCCTGCGGATAATCATTTTGCTGAGCATATACAGATCCAAGGTTAGCTAATCGGATTGCTATTCCATATTTGTTGTTGAGTTCTTGTGCAATTTTTAATGACTTGAAATAATAGTCTAACGCTATTGGATAATTGGCTTGGCGAGCATAAATACCTGCGATGCTACTGAAGTGTCTGCCAATTCCATTTTTGTCTCCAAGTTCTTGTGCCATTTTTAATGCCCTTAAATAGTATAATAGTGCTTTGGGATAATTGCCTTGTTCAAAATAGACAATGCCGATGTTGCCAAGATGTATTGCGATTCTGTTTTTATTATTAAGTGTTTCATCTATTTTTAATCCTTTAAAATAAAGGTCCAGGGCTTTGGGATAATCGCCTTGTTTCCAATAAACAAGCCCGATGTGTCCGAATCCATTAGCTATTCCTGTTTGATTTTTTAATTCTTCGTCAATCTTTAGAGCTTTTTGGTAAAAAGCAAGGGCATGGTGATAATCAGTCTTCAAATAATAATACGATCCAATATTTCCAAGAGTTTTGGCGCGTAGAGATCTTATACATACCCATTCAAAGCCGCCTTTTGCTAAAGAAAACTCTTGAGAGGAAACGGGAGTTAGGATGGCGAGTGCCTGATTACCGAGAATTATAGCTGTGTCAGGATTTTGATACATCAAAGCCCAGCCGAGTGCGTTTAGATGCTTTACTTTGTTAGTATCGGCCTTATCAGTTTTAATAAGTGCAAACAAAGAGTCAATATTTCTGTTTTGAGCAGAGCAAAACGAATCAAGAATTAAGAATGCTGAATTAAGAATTAATAGAAGAAGGGCCTTTTTCATAATTCTAAAATACAATTATATTTTTATTCCAATCACCAAAATATCATCTATCTGCGCTGTACTTCCTTTCCATTCTTCATGCGCAGATGCAACATATTCTTTTTGTTTATGCATACTCAAATGCTGGCTGTTTAATAATAATTCTTTGAATTTTTGCGTTCCAAATTTTTTTCTATCGCTCCCTCCAAATTGATCCATATAACCATCTGAAAAAAGATAGATGTTCATGCCTTTTTTTATTGGAACAATATGATTAACAAATTCCTTTTTAAGAGGATCATGTATTTTGGCAATCATTCCTCCCCCGCCGATTCCATGAATATCCCCTTTGATAACATCTATTTTCCCATCTGATAATACATACAATGGATTTTGTCCGGCATAATGAATTTCATTGTTTTTGTAATCTATGCAGCATAAAGCTATATCCATTCCGTCTTCAGATAATGCGCCGTCTTTTTTCTGGTGAAGAGCTTCATAAACATCAAGGTTTAGGAGCCTAAGAATTACGGAAGGTTTGGTAATGTGTTTTTCATTTACAATCTGGTTAAGGAGTGTATTTCCTATCATACTCATGAAAGCGCCGGGTACACCATGTCCG
>CAISYK010000941.1 GCA_903889605.1 uncultured Bacteroidota bacterium | reverse complement strand
ATCCGAAATCAAAAATCCGAAATCAGTAAATTTTTCTATTTTTGTCAACTCAATTAAATTTTAGATTTTATAATAATGGACACGAAAACTCAAGATACAGAAAATTTTAACTCTTTAAATATTTTATATTTTATCTATAAATGGCGCAAATCGCTTGTCATTATAGGCGTATGCGCTATTGTAATTTCAAGTATTATTTCATTCACTATTCAGAAAAAATATAAATCAACTGTAATTTTATTCCCGGCAACCACAAGCTCCATTTCAAAAGCTCTGTTAAGTGAAAATAATTTTAAGCAGGATGATGTTCTTGAGTTTGGTGCAGAGGAAGAAGCCGAACAAATGCTTCAGATTTTAAATTCTGATGAGATAAGAACAAAAATCTGTGAAAAATACAATTTAATGAAGCACTACGATATAGATACTGCAGATAAATTTAAACGAACCAAATTATATGATGAATTTCAGAGTAATATTACTTTTAAAAGAACTGAATATTTGTCGGTTAAAATAGAGGTAATGGACATTAACCCTGATACGGCAGCGCTGATAGCTAATGATATTGGAGCTTTACATGATTCCACCAAAATACGCATGCAGCGTGAAAGAGCAACGCAGGCTTTGAGAATTGTGAAAAAAGAATATTTCGACAAAGATGCCGAAGTAAAAGCAATGACAGATTCTATCAAAGTAATTAACAGTTATGGCCTTTATGATTATGAGTCTCAATCAGAAGTTACTACTGAGCAATACGCAATCGCAATTTCAAAAGGAGATCAGCGAGCTATTAAAGCTCTTGAAGCAAAGTTGAAAATTATCGGCAACTACGGCAGTTCCTATGTTTCATTACGTGATAATTTGGAGCTGCAGAGAAAACAGTTAAACCTTCTTAAAACAAAATATGAAGGTACAAAAGTGGATGTAGAACAAGTGCTTCCTCAAAAATTTGTAGTAAGTAATGCTTTCCCTGCTGAAAAAAAATCATATCCGGTGCGTTGGTTAATCGTTGTAGTTTCTACTATGGCTTCATTGCTTATGGCTGTAATTGGTATTTTATTGATTGAAAATATTAAACAATTCAAAGTCAAATAATAAAGGCGTATTTTAATGTCAAATTTTTTTTCGACATTACTTTTAAATAACATCTTTTGAAGTTGTTTTTGAAATTTTTATACAAAATATTATGAAGGAATATTTAGAAAGTAATTACTATTTTATTAAACTAATTTTAAAATGGAAATTTCATTTTTTGATTACCACAGCTGCTGCAATTATTTTTTCTGCTGTTTTTTCAAGTGAGTTTTTTATAAAGTCTACATACAAATCCTTCGCAATTGTATATCCTTCAAACATTATTCCTTATAGTTCAGAAAGCCCATCTGAACAATTATTACAATTATTAGAATCATCAGATATCCGCAGCTCGGTAATCAGCAAATTTAAATTGGCTGCACATTATGATATCGACACAACGGTAAAAGCAGGGCTTTTTGAATTAATAAAAACCTATGAATCAAATGTAGAAGTAAAAAGCACACAATTTAACTCAATTGAAATTACCGCATTTGATACTGATCCTCAAATAGCTTGCGGCATGGTGCTTGAAATTATAAATGGATTAAATTTGAAAGCAAGGAATCTTCAAAGGGAAAAAACCAAAGAAGTACTGGCAATAGTTCATAATCAGCTGCTTGTAAAAAAGAAACAAGTTGATTCTGTAAATTCTATTTTGCAGGAACTGCGCGTAAAATATCAATTATTAGATTACCAAATCCAAGTAAAGGAAGTTACTAAAAATTATTTAAAAGCGTTAAGCAGCGGCACGCGTAAGGAAAATTTAAAAGATATTGACACTTTTATGCGTAACCTGGAGGAAAAAGGAGGCGAGTGTTACCAAACTAAAAAAACATTTGATATTCTACTAGAAAGTTATAATACTACAAAATTGGATTATGATAAGGTAATGAGCGATTGGCGCAAGGAACTAACGTACACAAATATTGTAAGCAGGCCATACCCTGCTGATAAAAAATCATATCCAATCCGCTGGTTAATTGTTGCTGGTTCTGCTGTTTCAGCTGATTTGTTTTTGTTTTTATTAATAGTAATATTGAATATCAAAAATAAAATTTAGAATTGCCGAAACTATTCCGGATAAGCAAAAACAATTAAATTTAGGATATTAAGCCAAAAGTAATTCTCAAAACATATAGACGGCAGCAGTCTATAAATAATAAAAAACAAAAAATTGTTAGATTCTAAATACATAAAGTGGATATATGCATTAAGTTCTGCATTTATAGTAATTAATGCAGTATGTACTTATTTGGAATTTTATTATTTTAATTTAATCCCTGCAGTATTATTGATTATTTTACTGGCGCTTTTCTCATTAGATAAACTTATTTTAGTTGTTGTTTTTCTTACCCCATTAGCTATAAACCTCCAGCACATGGAAGGAGGTTTTGGTCTAAGCTTACCCACCGAGCCAATAATTTTCGGTATTATGATTATTTTCCTTCTTAAACAATTACATAAGAACACTATGGATACGCAGGTAATGAAACACCCCATTACCATTGCCATAATTATTAATTTAGTGTGGATTTTCATTACATGTATAACCAGCGAAATACCTGTGGTATCATTTAAATTTTTGATTTCACGTTTATGGTTTGTAATTGCTTTTTATTTCTTATGCACTCAATTGTTTAGGGAGTATACAAATATTAAGAAATTTTATTGGCTGTATATTATTCCTTTTACAATTATCATTTTTTATACTATGTATAATCACTATTTACTGGGGTTTGAAGAAGCTCCGGCAAACTATGTGATGTCGCCTTTTTATAACGACCATACCATTTACGGAGCTATGCTTGCTATGTTTTTTCCTGCTTTGATATTTTTTGTGATGAATAAAAAATATACCGCAAGTATTAAATTCGTGGCATTTTTATTCCTCGTTATATTTGTCATTTCCTTGGTCTTTTCATATACACGGGCTGCATGGCTTAGCCTTGTGGTGGCTTTTGCGGCGTATTTGTTATTATTGATGCGAATTAAGTTCCGTACCATTTTAATAGGTTTAACAGCAATCGGCGCTGTTTTATTTGCCTATCAAACTGATATTATAATGAAATTGGGTAAAAACAGGCAGGATGCTTCACAAGACTTTGATAAACACATAGAGTCCATTTCCAACATTTCTACTGACGCATCTAATCTCGAACGTTTGAATAGATGGAGTGCAGCATTCCGTATGTTTGAGGAACGGCCTGTTTTTGGCTGGGGCCCTGGAACATATAGTTTTGAATATGCACCATTTCAGCATTCTCAGGAAAAAACAATCATCAGCACCAACATGGGCGATAGGGGAAATGCCCATAGTGAATATATCGGGCCATTATGCGAATCCGGCGTATTGGGGACTCTAACGTTCCTTGCCATTGTCATATCTGCACTTTCTACGGGTTTTAGATTGTATTACACTGTAAAGGATTATGAAACCCAAAAATTAGTATTAGTGACCCTACTTGGTTTTATTACATATATTGTACACGGAGCTTTAAATAATTTTTTAGATACCGATAAAGCATCTGTTCCTTTTTGGGGGTTTATCGCTGTGCTTGTGGCAATAGATATATACCATAGCAGCATTAATGCGGAAGCGGAAGAGAAAAAGGAAGATGCGTTGATTTCCAGTTTATGATTGTGAAGTGCCGATCGAGGCTTGGCTTCAGCAATCAATCTGACCTAAGTGACTAGTGAATTCTCAAGCTGAATAAGGCAATGTCATCAATATAAGGCCTGCTTTGCTTGTAATTTATAATGGATGCCATTATTAAATTATTTAAACTCTTCATGTCTAAATCAGGATTATTTTTTATAAGCTCTTTTAACGAATCAATGCCGTAGTCTTCGCCTTTATCATTTTCTAATTCAACTACGCCGTCTGTATAACATACTATTGTTGTCCCTTGGGTAATATTTAAGATGCCTTCTTTAATTTTCTCTATTTCATCAAACATCCCTAAACCTGTACATCCTATTTTCAGAGCACTTATGGAATTTTTTGTGGCAATCAGCGGTGGGTTATGAGCGGCATTGACATAGGTGAGGGTATGTGTTACTAAATTGTATTTCGCAATAAACAATGTAATAAATTTCTCTCCTTTTGCACTTGCCAAAACTTTTGTATTTAATTCATGGATAAGTTCCGTCAAAGATGTTGTATGATTGAATAATACACGCAGGTTGGCCTGAAAGTTAGACATCAGTAAAGCCGCCGCAACACCTTTGCCTGAAACATCTGCAACGCAGAAAGCGAATTCATTTTCATTCAGCCATATGAAATCGTAATAATCACCGCCGACTTCCTGGTGAGGTAAATAGAACGCTGCGGTATCCAATTGAGCGTCGTTTGGCAAAGTGCTAGGGAATAACATTGACTGCATGATTGATGCAAGCTCTAACTCCTTTTTCATCGCAGCCTGCTGTATGCTTTCTTTTGCAAGTCTCTTGTTTTCAATTGCCACCACAATGATACTTGCAAGTGTTTGTACAAAATTCAGATGTTTTATCGACGGACTTACTTCAAGTTTGTCTTCCAGGTCACTAATAAGCAGATAAGCTAAGGGTTTTGATTTATGAAATACCGGAATTAAAATTTCAAATGATTTGTTGAGCGTTTGTTCAGAAAAGTTTATTGTACCTATTTCCCGGATAGGCAATAAATCACGTTCCACATTAATATTATTATATTCATCACCTACTCCGTATTTTAAAATACAGCTCCAGCCCTCTTCGCTTTGGCTGAAGAGAACCAGTTTCCCAATTTTTAAATGCGTTTCAAGAACTTCCCGGAAAATTTCCAATAATTTTCCGGTAGAAAAATTATTGTTAATAGCCTTTGTAATCTGCAGAATCGAGTTAAGCTTTAAGTCCCTAATTCGTTTTGAGCTATTATTATTTGTTTCGGAAGACATTAATAATCAGATAATTTATTAATTTGAAAATGCAGCAGTTTGCATGCTTGTAAACAAATATTCACAAAATGTATCAGGCCAGTTTTTTTAATAAATCAGGCAGCATTTTTAATGCTGCAACTTCTTTCATTTTAGTTCTCGCCTCGCCGGCAGGTGTGCCGAAATATGTTTTTCCGTCTGGGATGCTTTCGCCTAAGCCGGACTGCGCAAGCAAAGCTGCCCCTTTGCCTATTGTAACATCGCTTCTAACTCCCGATTGCCCCCACAGTGTGGCACCGTCACCAATAGTAACTACTCCGGAAACTCCTACATGCGATGCCATTAAACACATTTTTCCAACCACTGTATCATGGCCAATCTGCACATGATTATCAATTTTAGTTCCTGCACCAATTATGGTATCAGCCGAAACTCCTTTATCTATAGTGCAGAGAGCGCCAATTTCAACATTGTCTTCAATAACTACTCTGCCGCAGGAAATCATTTTGTCGTACTTGTCACTGCGTTTTTTATAATAAAATGCATCAGCTCCTATAACTGTGCCGGCATGTATTATTACATTATTTCTCAAATGGCAATTATCATAAATAACCACATTTGGATGAATTACACAATTATCACCTACCGTTACATTATTTCCTAAATATACGCCTGGCATAATCACCGTATTGATTCCTATTTTTGCCGTATCGCTGATAGGTTTTTGCGAATAATTTACAGGGCAGAAATGTAAAACTAATTTATTATAATCTCTGAAGGGATCATCGGAAACAAGCAGGGCCTTTCCTTTAGGACATTCTACTTTTTTATTGATAAGAATGGTTGTCGCTTTTGAATTAAGGGCTTTATCATAATACTTTGGATGGTCAACAAAAACTATATCACCGTTTTCAACCTTGTGTATTTCATTTAAGCCGTTGATAATATGATCAGCATTGCCTTCAAATCCGCAATTAATAATTGCAGCAATATCTTTTAACTTTTGTGGAAATTCTAATTTCATAGATGGATAGGCCATCCTTACATCCCCAAAGTGGAGAAAAACAAACGCTCAGGCCAAAATACGACGGCTCAGTAGGAATTGTTCATCCTCTTCGGACAGGTTAGGAGTTTTTTTATTTATTTAACTCTTTCAGAATATTCTGATGTACGTGTATCAACTTTAATTTTTT
>CAISYK010000940.1 GCA_903889605.1 uncultured Bacteroidota bacterium | reverse complement strand
ATCTTATATATTTATTAACATAGGCAAAATAAGAAAATAAAAATTGAATATTAAGTTTGAAAAATAAATATCAAAGGAGGAAAAATATTTAATTCTAAATCAGCATAAAATAAATCTTATTCTATATCAAATAAACTTCCTTTATGAGCACGGGGTATTTTGCCGAGATGTTTATAGGCAAGGTCTGTAGCTTCACGTCCTCGCGGAGTACGCATGAGATATCCTTCCTGAATTAAAAATGGTTCGTATACTTCTTCTATTGTTCCGGCTTCTTCACCAACCGCGGTGGAAATAGTAGTAATACCAACTGGTCCGCCTTTAAATTTTTCAATTAGTGTAGATAGTATCCTTATGTCCATTTCATCCAGGCCGTTTTTGTCAACGTTTAAAGCCGAAAGGCTAATGTGTGCAATTTCAATATCTATAGATCCGTTGCCTTTTATTTGTGCAAAATCACGGATACGTCTTAACAATGCATTTGCAATACGCGGTGTGCCTCTGCTTCTACGGGCTATTTCATGAGCCGCTTCATCGCTTATTGCAACATTTAATATACTTGCAGCGCGGACAATAATTTTTTTAAGTAATGCTGCATTATAATAATTTAAGCGTGAATTAATTCCAAAACGAGCACGTAAAGGTGCTGTCAATAAACCGCTGCGTGTGGTAGCTCCGACTAAAGTAAAAGGATTTAATTTTATTTGAACACTTCTCGCATTTGGGCCGCTGTCAATCATTATGTCGATCTTGTAATCCTCCATTGCGGAATACAAGTATTCCTCTACAATTGGACTCAATCTGTGAATCTCATCAATAAACAAGACATCATATTCTTCTAAATTGGTTAACAGCCCGGCTAAATCACCCGGTTTATCCAGAACAGGTCCAGAAGTGATTTTAATATTTACTCCTAATTCAGATGCGATGATATTGGCTAATGTTGTTTTTCCTAATCCCGGAGGGCCATGCAGCAATACATGGTCAAGTGCTTCACTGCGTAGTTTTGCGGCCTGAACAAATATTTTCAAATTCTCAACCACTTCGAATTGACCTGTAAAGTCAGAGAATTCCGCAGGTCGCAATACTTTTTCAAACTCTTTTTCTGAAGAGCTTAAATTTTCAGCTTCAGGATCTATATTTGGATTCATTAATTAGATATTGGATGTTTGATATTTGAAACGATAAATGGGTCAGGGAATGTGAGATGTTTGTCTGCTGAAATTGCAAATCTCAATACTCAAATCTTATATTCATCTCAAAATTCAAATCTATTTATTTTACAATTAATTTTTTTGTGAAACGCTGCCTATCAATATAAAGCGTAACAAAATATACACCAGCAGAAAGATCAGCATTTTCTGAAATTGAATATTGGTGTTCGCCGGCACTCAAATTACCATTAAATAATGATGTTACTTCACGGCCGACTATATCAAAAATCTTAAGTTCTGCTTGTTGTTTTTCAAGAGTATTAAAAGATATAATTGAATTCTTTTCCAAAGGATTTGGGTACACATTAAAATCAATTGTGTTTGCTGTATTATCGTCAATACCCGCAGCACCTCCTAAATTAATATCATCAATGTATATATTATTACCGCCATTGCTGGTAAAGCGGAACATGAAAAACAAATTGGTTTGACTTGAGTAACCCGAAAGTGCTACAGAGTGCTGAGTCCATTGACTTGCATTGGGAACAAATGATGCAGTTTGGATACCACCTGTTGAAAGGGCCGCGCCAGACTTTGAATAACGTAATGTCCATGAAAGTCCGCAGTTAGTTGATACATATAATTGTAATTTATCTGCTGATGCCGATGTTCTTTGAGCATATGCAGCTTTAAAAACTAAATTACGGCTGCCTGTAACTGCTGTCATATTAATTGACGGACTTATTAATTCATCAATATAAGTATCTGAAGCAACTGTGTTTGTAATCATTACTGATTTATACCCAGTAACTGCAGCGGCACTGCTTTGCACCCAGGTGTTTCCTCCTGGAAATTGGTTGCGGACTTGCCAGTCAGAATTTGGAATAGAAGCTCCTTCAAATCCTTCGGAGTATATTGAAGTACTATAAACTGCTGTTGATGGATTAACCGTTACATAATTTGTTTTGAGGGTATTAGCTGATCCCGATCCATTTGTTACAGTCAGCCCAACGTTATAAATACCAGGAGTATTATAGAGTATTACTGGAGCAGAGTCGGCTGATGAAGAAGGTGTGCCTCCGGGAAAAGTCCAATTCCATGAGGTTGGAGTTCCGTTCCATGACAAATCTTTAAATGTTAAAGAATTACCTTGACAAACAGTATTTGTAGGTATGTTCGACATT
>CAISYK010000939.1 GCA_903889605.1 uncultured Bacteroidota bacterium | reverse complement strand
GCATTGAATTCAGCATTTTCCACTCCATAAAGTATTGGCTCCGGGAAAGGCGTTTTTGTCTCCCCTGCATTTTTACTGAACTGTCCTTGTTCTTTAATAAAAACTTTATCCTGAAGGGGCTTAACAAGCATATGTTTACCTGCCGTTTGAGCCAGCGTCATAAGCTGTAAACAGATAATTAAGTGAAAAATGATGGCTGTGCGTAAGTAATTCATGGGGGGCATTTTATAAATCATCCCAGTTCATGATTTTTTTGCTATTCTTTAAAGGATGTAACGGAATCGTTTATAATACTAAAGTTAACGTTTTTTTTGCATAAGTCTGCAGCATTTATACTTTTTTGTATTAAATAGAAAGTAAATATTAAAAGCATACACTTTTTTCTATATCTACCTTACAAGTGTAACAACCCCTTTTATGCTGTGCTTTTTATTTTTAATATCAGTAATTTCAACTTTGTAAACATATGTATCACTTTGAGCCAATTCGCTTCCATGATTTGCTTTACCATCCCATCCCTTGTCTTTGTTATCTGACATGAAGATTGAATTTCCCCAGCGGTCGAAAATGGTCATTTTAAATTCTTTAATAAAAATACCTTTACCGGTAAAGCTGTCATTTATACCGTCCCCGTCTGGTGAAAATGCATTGGGAATATAAAAAACAAATTCCGGCTCAATAATTATTGTTTTATACGCTGTATCTGCACATCCGTATTGTGTAGTTGTAATCAAAGTTATAATGTAAGTACCGGTATCTGAATAAGTATGAGGCGGAGGATTACTAACAGAAGAACTATCCATATCCCCATAATTCCAATTCCAATAATTTACCCCTGTTGATAAATCTATTGTGGAAATAACCGGATCTATAATTGTTGCAGCTTTGGGGTCAACTGTAAAATCAGCAACGGGATTGGCATATACTGTAATATAATTATTTTTAGTTAACGAACTTATGCAGCCGCTATCCGAAGTAATAGTTAAAGTAACATTGAAATAATTAAGCAAGTATACCGAATCATTGTTGTAGCAATGAATAGGATTCTGAGAATTACCTGCAGGACTTAAATCGCCAAAATTCCAAACCCTTGAAATATTAACACCTGTTAAAATGGATGATAAATTTTGAAACCCAACACACAATGGTTCACACCCTATTGTATCATCTGCGGTAAAGTGTACATTAGGATTAGGATTAACAATACTTATTTTTGAAATAGAGTCCCTGCACCCGAAATCTGAAACAACCAACAATTGAACAACATATAAACCAGCAGCAGGAAAAAGATGGGAATTGCTTTGGCTGCTGCTTAAGGGACTGCCGTCATCAAAATCCCATGTCCAGGAGTTTATTATATCAGTAGCCGGAATGCTTGAAGCATTATTAAATTGTATACTGCTGCCGTCGCAGACATTTGATGCGCTGAATTGTGCGGTAGGCAAAGGGTGTACCACAATAATCTTTTCTATTGTATCCTTACAGCTATTATTAGTAGTCACCAATAAAGAAACATGATATGTGCCAGGAGCAGCATAAATATGATCCGGGTTCTGAACTGAGCTAAGCGCAGTGCCATCACCAAAATCCCAGGATCTGGCCGTTATACTGCCGCTTGAAACCTTTGATGAATCAATGAAATTGACTGCATGATTGAAACATACGTCTGCAAAAACAAAATCAGCAACCGGCATAGGGAACACTGTTATTGAGTTTTGCATAGTATCCGGACAGCCAAGGTTGGATGAATGAGTGATTAGCGTGATCTGATAAACACCCGGTGTACCATACAAGTGGTGAGGGCTCCATTCATTATTGTTCAGAGGAGAACCGTCCCCGAAATCCCATGACCAACTGGCTGTGCTGCCCATTACCGGATTTTGAGTTGTATTTGTAAACTTTGCGGAATCATACAAACAGGTGCTGCTGACTGAGAATAAAGTTGTCGGAGCATCGTATGTGTGTACATAAACACCCGCTGTATCCTGACAGCCATCCGCACTTATAGTTAACAGCAAAACATGATAAGTTCCGGCATTGAAATAATGAGAAGGGTTCTGCAGGCTGCTTGCTGGGCTGCCATCGCCAAATGACCATGAATTACTGGCTATTGTGGTTGATGGGTCAATAATAGATGTGTTTGTAAAATGCATAGTATCTCTAAAGCATACATTACTTTGAGTGAAACCGGCAATGGGGTTATAATAAACCTGAACGGCCTTTGTTAAGGTATCAATACAGCCAACAGTATTATTTACAGTTAAGCTGACATTATAGGTGCCGGCATTAGCATATGTATGAGCAGGGCTTACGGCGGAACTCAGCGGGCTGCCGTCTCCGAAATCCCAAGCCCTTAAGGTAATGATACCCGAAGAAGTGGTAGAACTGTCAGTGAATTGGGTAGCATTGCCGCCGCAGACAGTAGTATTTTTGAATCGAGCAACGGGAGGAGCTGCAAATATTATCTGAACAAATCCGTCACCGCCTTTTGTAGAAGTTCCTCCTCCGATGGCCACTCCCGGCGGAAGATTAATATCGCTGCTATTACCAGGTGTCTGCCCGCTTCCATTTGTTATAGTAGTATTTGTTCCTGATGACCAGCTTGTACCTCCGGCGCCGCCGCAAGCACCGCAGTCGCAACCGGTTGCAACACCGCCGCCTGTGCCGCCGTTATAACCGCCGCCGCCGGCACCGCCGCCGCCGCCATCGCCGCCGCCTTTATTTGCTCCAACGCCGCCGATTCCATTTGGGCTTCCTCCTACAATACCAGGAGAATTGCACGAACCAGGGGAAGGGTTTCCATTTAGTCCGCCCGCACCACCGGTAGCTCCGCTGCTGTGCTGCCCGCCGCCGCTGCCGCCGCCACCCGCACCGGCTACCATTAAAACTGAAGCTCCATTCAATAAAGCTGTTCCGCCGCCGCCGCCGCCGCCACCGCCTGATGAGCCTGAACCGCCGGCAATACCGCCAGTGCCTCCATCAAAAATACCATTTCCCCAACCTGATGGTCCGCCGCCATAACCGCTGGCACCATTGGCGCCCGGCCCGGCACCTCCACCAACTATTACGGTCAAAATTTGTCCTGGGACAACTGCAAAATCGCTTTCCACAAAGGCACCTGCACCGCCCACAGCCCCGCCGTAGCTATCAGCTCCGCCGCCGCTTCCGCCGGCACCCCAGGCTTTCATCCTAATATTATATACACAATTTGGTACAGTAAAAGTTTGAACACTTCCTATATATAAGTATTTCGTCGTATCTTGTGCATAACACGAAGCCCCGACAAAGCCCACCCCGGAGAGGAAGGAAAAAAAGGACAAAACAAAAAGAGCATCGTTTACTAAGTTCCTCAGCTTAATGGTCATAAATAAGGAAAATGGCTGCAGTGTATGTTGATTATTTATTTTTATATTTTTCATTCTTATTTTTTTTATACTCCTATCCATTTCCTAAGATAAGTTTGATAAGAGCACTTCTTTACCTCACCAATGTTACAATTCCTTTAAAATTATGTCTTCCGCTTTTAAAATCAGTGATCTTAAATGAATAAATATATACGTCACCAACTGCAATTTCATTACCATGGTTAGCTTTCCCATCCCAAGCTTTATTAATGTCGTTTGAAAAGAAAATCAGATTTCCCCAACGGTCATATATTGACATTTCATAGGTACTAATAAAAACACCTTTCCCGAAGAAGCTGTCATTCAATCCATCACCATCAGGTGTAAAGGCATTGGGAATATAAAATACAAAGTCGGGCTCAATAATAATGGTTTGATATGCTGTATCTAAACAGCCGTATTGTGTAGCGGTAATTAACGTTATTTTGTATATGCCGGTATCTCCATAGGTATGAGGAGGGGGGGCGGCTAAATAAGAGGTGTCTATATCCCCAAAATTCCAGCTCCAATAATTTACGCCTGTGGATAAATCATTAATTGAAATAACAGGGTCAATAATAGTTGCTGTTTGCGGCTGAACTGCGAAAATTGCATTAGGATTTGGGTAAACTGTGATATAATTGTTTTTAGATAAAGCGCTTACACAGCCGCTATCCGAAGTCACTGTTAATAAAACGTTGAAATATTCTGGCAAATAAACTGAATTAGTATTGTAACAATGCACAGGATTAAGTGAACTGCCGGCAGCGCTGCCATCACCGAAATTCCATATCCTTCCGGCATTAAAACCAGATGCAATGGATGATGTGTTTTGAAAACTTACACATAACGGTTCGCAGCCTATAGTATCATTTGCTGTGAAAGCCACTTCAGGGTTAGGGTTAACAATAGTTATTTTAGTGATTGAATCCATACAGCCAAAATTTGAAACAACCAATAATTTAACTGAATAGGAACCCTTGGCAGAATATAAATGTGAAGAGTTTTGATTATTGATTACAGGGCTGCCATCTCCAAAATTCCAGGTCCATGACTGAAGGGTATCTGTAAAAAGGATACTTGATGAATCATTGAAGTGAACAGTACTTCCATCGCAAACATTTAAGGCGCTGTACCGCACATCCGGCATTGGATGCACCTTCACACTCTTTATTATCGTGTCTTTACATCCATTATCGGTTGTTGCGATCAGAGAAACCGAATATATTCCCGGATTTGCAAATTGGTGGTTTGGATTTGGGTTTGCGTTTGGTAATGTGCCGTCACCAAAACTCCATAGCCTGCCGGCAATAATGCCGCTTGAAACAGTTGATGAATCATAAAAATTCATGACTTGATTTAAACACACATCCGTAAAACTATAATCGGCAAAAGGCATAGGAAATACTGTAACTGAATCTTTCAAGGTATCGGGGCAGCCAAGATTAGATGAATGCGTAATCAAGGTCAGCTGATATTTTCCCGGAGCGGCATAAAGGTGAGCAAGGCTCCATGCTGTTGTATTCAATGCAGAACCATCACCGAAATTCCACGACCAGCTTGCGGTACTGCCCATTGCTGGATTAACGGAAGTATTTGTAAATAATGCAGCATTAAACAAACATGTATTGCTGAAAGTAAAATGAGAAACTGGTGCATCAAAAGTTTTTACCGGAACAATGGATGCGCTGGAACATCCGTCTATTGACAGCGTTACTAATGTAACATTATATATTCCTGCATTAGAATAATAATGACTAGGACTCTGCAAACTGCTTGTTGAGCCGTTATCGCCAAATACCCATAAATAAGAGGCTATTGAGGTTGAGCTGTGAATTGAAGATGTATCAATAAAATTCATTGAATCTCTAAGGCAGACATTACTATGCTTGAAACCGGCAATGGGATTATAATAAACCTGGACAGGTTTTACAGCAGTATCCTTACATCCAAAACTATTCTTAACAATTAAGGTAACAGTTTTGATTCCTGCGCCTGCATATAGATGGGAAGGGTTTGATGCACTATTCAAAGGACTTCCATCGCCAAAACTCCAAGACCAAGTGCTGATGGTTCCCAGGGCAGTGGTGCTGCTGTCTGAAAATACTGTGGATGCTGATTGGCAAACGCTGGTATTACCGAAATTAGAAATTGGATTAGGGTGAACAATTACTGTTTTAGTAATGGAATCTGAACAGCCGAAATTAGATACAACTATCAATTTTACAATATATGAACCAGCGGTATCATAAATATGAGTTACGTTAAAACTATTGGAAATAGGGCTGCCGTCACCAAGGTTCCACACAAGGGAATGAATAGTGTCGGTTGGAAGGATAGTTGTGAAATTACTGAAATAAACAGTGTTTCTGTCGCAGACGTCAAGTGCGTTAAAATAGACACTTGAGCGCGGATGAACCACAACACTTTTTGTTATTGTGTCTTTACAGCCATTATTGGTCGTTACAGTTAAAGAAACATTGTATGTTCCGGGGGCTGCATAAGTATGACTTGGATTTTGAGTTGTGTTTAAGGGAGTGCCGTCACCAAAGCTCCAGGATCTGACAGCAATATTACCGCTTGAAACATATGAAGAGTCATAAAAATTTATTGCCTGATTTAAACATACATTATTAAAAACAAAATCGGCTGCAGGTATAGGAGATGCAGTAACTGTGTCTTTCAGTGTATCGGGGCAGGCAAGATTGGATGAACGTGTAATCAAAGTTACCGTGTAATTTCCAGGAACAGCATACATATGTCCGGGGTTCCATGCGGTAGTGTTTAACGGACTGCCGTCGCCGAAATTCCATGACCAGCCTGCGATACTGCCCATAGTTGGATTTTGAGATGCGTTTGTAAATAAAGCGGAATCAAATAAACAAATATTGCTGAATGTGAATACAGAAGCTGGCGGATCAAATACTTTTACAATATTACTGGATGCAGTGTCAGAACATCCATCAATAGTTGTCGTAATTAACACAGTAGTAAAAGTACCATGACTGGAATAATAATGAGCTGGATTTTTTAAATTACTTACGGCGCTTCCATCGCCAAAGCCCCATGAATACGATGCAATTGAGGTAGAAAAATCAACGGAAGAAGTATTTACAAAATGCAGGGAATCACCCTGACAGACATTTGTAAAAGTGAAGCCTGCCGATGGGTTGTAATAAACCTGAACAGGTTTTGTAATAGTATCAGCACAGCCAACGCTGTTTTTTACAATTAATATAACATGATAAATCCCTGCATTAAGGTATTTGTGAGAGGGGTTTACAGCAGTGCTTAAAGGACTTCCATCATCGAAATCCCATGTCCTTGATGTAATGGAGCCTGTTGCTATTGTTGAGTTATCTGTGAATTTAGTACTGTCCCCATTGCAAACGCTGGTGCTGCTGAATGCTGCCGCAGGCACGTCAAACACGTGTATTCTTATCGTATTAGTGTCGGTTGTATTAGCGCATGCAGCTATAAGCTGAATCAAGTGAACGCCGGGAGTATTAAAAATAAACGGCAAGGTATCTTTATCTCCTGTTACCAGAGTATTGTTTATATACCAATCCTCATTACAAACTTTTCCTACAGAAGTGGTATTATAGAATAATACTGTTTCCCCGACACAAGCTATAGTATCGCTGGGAACAAAAGAGGGAATCGTGTTGCAGTGCTGACATAAAAAAACATCACCCGGCGTGTAATTGTGGGTGCTGAGATTAACGCTTAAATCAACACTTGCCGGAACTGCTTCCAGGAAGCCAGTGCCAACAGATGGTGTAACATTATTAACGATGGTAGCACAATTGGCTTCATGACATCCAACCACGCCCAGGCTGTCTGTTTTCATAAAAATCGGATCAAAATAATTTGCACCAAAATTTTGTGAAATTATGGATAGCGCATATCCACCGTCATCTGCCTCTCTGACCATTTCTGCTTTATCGTAAAGAGCTCCCCCATAAGCTTTAGACCATTTAAGATTTCCGCTGACATCTGTTTTAATTAGGTAGGCATCTAAATCACCAAAACCAAAAGACCTTGTAAGTCCGCAAATTATATATCCCCCATTTCTTGTTTGGTGGGCAAACCTCGGTTGATCGTCATCGGCCCCTCCATAGGTTTTAGCCCATTGCAGGCTGCCGACATTGTCTGTTTTTATAAGCAGTACATCATTGCTGCCAGCCCCATAACTGCTTGTATTTCCGCAGACCATATATCCTCCATCGGAGGTTACCTGTCCGGAAATCCCCCAGGAACTATTTCCATCAGCGCCTGAACCGCCATAAGTATGATTCCACAGCATAGCGCCGAAACTATCTGTTTTCAATAAAAAAAGATCATAACTTCCGGCTCCGTAACTTGAAGTTAAACCTGCAACCAAAAACCCTCCATCACTAGTTTCTTCCACATAATCACCCCAATCATCACCAGCTCCCCCATAAACCTTTTTCCATTGTGTAACACCATTAGCATCGGTTTTAATTAATACAATATCGTTTCCGCCTAAACCACCACCAAGAACCCCCGATAGGATATAACCTCCATCGGAAGTTTGCTGCACATATAAGCCATAAGTAGCGCTGTAATTTCTTGCCCATTGAATTGTGCCTGCAGCATCGAGCTTTAATAACAAAATACCGGGACCATAAATACCGGTTACAATGTATCCTCCATCAGAAGTTTGCTGCACATACTTTCCGCCATCACTATCAGGTCCGCCATAAAGTTTTTCCCATTCAAGTGTACCGCAGGCGTCCACCTTATATACATATACATCACAACTTCCTGCACTGCCGTCTTCCTGCTGGCCTGTTCCAACAAAACCGCCATCGCTGGTTTCTGCCAGAGACAACCCGCCGTTCATTCCCGGAGCACCAGCCATCCGCATGAAAGTGTTAGAGTTTTGGGCAAAAGCCGCGTCCGGACCTCCAGAAGGGATAGAGAATAAAAGGAGCATAAACAAAATAAACCGCACACACATTAATCCTCGAGCCTTTGCACGCTCTCCGAATGAGAGAGACAGCAAAGGAAGCAGTGTAACGCCGATTTTATAATTTGTTATATTCATTTTGACTACTACTATTGTTCTAAGCCGGGGATAAAGTATAAAACAATAAAAAAGTTATCGATTTATCATTTTTAAATATGCTCATTAATAAATAAGCCTTATTAAAAAAGGTTAAGCATTAATTATAATTAAAAAAATCTGAAAACATAAACAAATTTAGGTGTTTTAACAATAAGAGGACATATAATTTGTTAGAAACGTTGCATCTATAATAAATTTTTCGAGAAGCCGCTCTTCATATTCCAACAAAGCGGGCTCTGTTGGAATACGAACTCCTCTGCTAAACTTTCGATCTTAGCTCCCATCTATTTCATCTGATGGTTTTATTTAAGGGAGGATAAGGTTTTGAAGTATGTCATAATTACAGTAAAATGCTTAATAGCGGAGACTTCGGAATAAGCTGATTTGGGAACAGTCTTATGAAATCACCGATGAACCTCAGTTCGATTATTATTATTATTATTATGATACTGTCATTCCGAATCTTTTATGAGGAATCTGACTCATTATTCAGCATTATTTTAATCAATAACAAGGTCTCTCTTGGCGAAAAACCAATCGAGATGACATCTGTAATAAAGAATTTAGATTAATCGAACTCAGGTTATGACGAACAAACGAAAGCAAAACAACCTCGGCAGGTATTGTTTTTTAATTCCATCAAAACTTGATGCCGTTTGGAATGGCAAGGTGATTAACCCTAACAGGGTTTGAAACCCTGTCAGGGTTATTGTTTACATAAACCCTAATTCTAATTGGGCTACTTCGCTCATCATTTCCTTTTCCCAGGGAGGCTCAAAAGTAAGCTGTATTTTTGCGGAACGGATACCTTCTACTTCCCGCAGTTTATCTTCAATCTCGGGAGGTAATGTTTCTGCAACAGGGCAAGAAGGTGAAGTCAGGGTCATTTTCACCATCAGGTTATTTTCTTCATCAATATTAATTTCATAGATCAGGCCCAGTTCCCAAATATCTACGGGGATTTCAGGATCATAACAAGTTTTGATAGTATCAATAACTTTTTGAGCAAGTTCTGTATTATTTGTATTTATTATTGCCGACATTTTTCTTGTTTAATTTGACTCTCCCCTAAATTCAATTCCGAATAATACGGCGCGGTCTATAGGTGAGCAGGGTTGTTTATTTATTCTGTTTATTAGGTTTAATGTAATGGTGTTTTTTTAATCAAATATTTTTAGTTTTATAAGCAACGGCATCTAATTTCATTTGTTTTATCATGCTCAGCAAACCATTGCTGCGGGTTGGAGACAGGTGCTGTGTTAAACCAATTTTTCCTATAAAATCTAATTCAGCATTAATAATTTCATCGGGTGTATGATTTGATAAAACACGAATCATTAATGCAACCATTCCTTTAGTAATAATTGCATCGCTGTCGGCAGTATAAATCACTTTTCCATCAATTAATTCGGAATGCATCCATACCTGGCTTTGACAGCCTTTAATAATATTATCCTCTGTTTTGTATTTTTCATTAATCAAGGGCAGTGATTTTCCCAGATCAATGAGGTATTCATATTTCTGCATCCAATCGTCAAACATTGCGAACTCTTCAACAATTTCATTTTCTATTTCTTCAATACTTTCCATCTTAAAAAATTATTTCAACATTTTTACAGCTTGTTTTAATCCACTAATAAAAACATCAATCTCGTTTTTAGTATTATAAAATGCAAATGAAGCGCGTATTGTACCAGGCACGCAATAATGCGTCATTAAAGGCTGCGTGCAATGATGGCCTGTTCGAACAGCAATACCGAGCTGATCTAAAATAGTTCCGATATCATAAGGGTGCAGACCTTCAACAACAAATGAAATTACACTTGCTTTATTTTTTGCCGTTCCTATAATTTTCAACCCTTCAATTTTTTGAAGCGCAGCTGAAGCATAAACCAATAATTCATGTTCGTAGACTGCAATTTTATCTAATCCTATATTATTTACATAATCAACTGCCGCGCCAAGTCCTATTCCGCCATCTATGTGAGGTGTTCCTGCTTCAAACTTTAAAGGAAGATCGGCATACTCTGTTTTTTCAAATGCAACGGTTTTTATAGTTCCTCCGCCAACCTGATAAGGAGGCATTTCATTTAACCATTTTTCTTTTCCGTAAAGGATTCCAACACCGGTTGGGCCAAATAATTTATGCCCGCTGAAACAATAAAAATCGCAATCCAATGCATGAACATCCACGGCAGTATGAGCTACAGCCTGTGCACCATCTATCAATACCGGAATGTTTTTTGCGTGCGCCAGAGCAATAATTTCTTCAATTGGATTTATCGTACCAAGAGTATTGGAAATATGTGCAACGGCAACAATTTTTGTTTTTTCATTAAGGAGTTTTTTGTAATCAGAGATTATTAATTCTCCAGCTTCATTTATTGGAATTACTTTTAAAACCGCACCCTTTTCTTCACACAATTGCTGCCAAGGCAAAATATTTGAATGGTGCTCCATCAGCGAAACAATTATTTCATCGCCTTTTGAGATATATTTTTTACCGAATGAACTTGCGACAAGATTAATGGAATCGGTAGTGCCTTTGGTGAAAATAATTTCGTGGGGAAAGCTTGCATTCAAATGCTTTTGAATGACAATACGTGAATTTTCGTATGCTGCAGTCGCTTCCTGGCTCAATGTATGAACACCGCGGTGAACATTTGCATTTTGATTTTCGTAATAATCGGAAATTG
>CAISYK010000938.1 GCA_903889605.1 uncultured Bacteroidota bacterium | reverse complement strand
TTGCTTTTTCATTTTTTTTCTTACAATTACCGCCAACAACTTATATGCGGAACTCACTGCGCATTATTGTCTTTTTTTGAATATAAGTGTAGCTGATTTGTGTTTATTATTATTGCTGGCACATTTTTTAGTTTTTTTGAGTGGTCAACCAGTTTCTTTCAAATAATACCATTTCAAACCTGATTTTGCGCTCAATGCTTCGCAGTAATAGGTCACAGAAGCCATTTTACATATTGTAGTTAAAATAATACATTCGGAAGGTATGATAAATTAGTCAATGAGGGCAAAAAATATTTTTATTGAACGAAATGTTCCTGATATTATTCTTAATCATTTGTGTATATGTACAGGATAAACCCTGTGTTCTATTTTTAAAAACGGTACAAGTTTGTTTAATAGCGAAGATCAGTTCTGTCTGAACGTTCCCGAACCTGTCCGGGAAGATTCGGACAGGTTCGGGATTTTGCGGTAAAATGCGGGACAAAATGGCCGTAAATTAATGGTTGCAGTATTTTCCGGATTTCGTAACTTTCTTAAACAAATTTGAAATGGGTTATTCAAGTTTCTATCAAAGTCGTCTCGAAAGTATCCTGGAAGGTGCAGACAAGTCAGAAATTTTAAGGGAAAATGCGGGGCAAAATAGCTGTAAATTAATGGCTGCATAGTTTCCAGCCCCCGCGATCCTTTGAATAAATTTGTAATTAGTATAGTTTCAGGCTCCGGCTTGTGCTGTTCAAGAAATTAATATAAGGCATTAGTTTTTGGTAGGCTAATTTCATTTATTTCATGTACATCATTGAAACTCGTGACTAGAAAACATGCCGCCTTGTAAGGAAGGCTAAGGGTGGTTTAATTTTGCAATGACTGAAGATTATTATGCATTAACAGATAATAATATTAAACGAATTCCATTACCCGGAAATTTGGCAATGGAATAGCGCTTAAAACCTCAATTCGAAAAAATACCCCTAAGTGGTTGCAGGATGGTAATTATTCCTTTGGCTGAACTTCAATCAACTGTAATTGATTCTTTAACCTTTTATTATTCTTATAAAGAATAATGGTTGTTACACCTAAAACTATTATAAAACCACTTAATAAAAGAATCTTGTTGGTATTGATATTTCTGCTTGCTGCATCTTGTACAACGTCTATTAATTCTATCGGCATCTTTCCGAAAACAACTTTCATTACTGCATCCATGGTATATTTGTTTTGTTTGTTAATACTATATGTTTCTCATAGCCCCATACGTAAAGCAAGATCCAAAATTCTTGCGTCCCGCCGAGGTTGACGAACTAGTTGCTGACCCGAGCAAGGCGCGCGATGTCCTCGGCTGGAATCCGGCGGTGTCGTTCGAAGAGTTGGTGGCGATGATGGTTACTGCGGAGGAGAGCTCCTTCGATGACGCCGGGCGCTGAGAGGGCCCGCGCCCTAGTTCTCGGAGTTGCGGGTCAGGACGGTGTTTATCTCGCGGCTGCCCTGCGCCGTCGCGGCTACAGCGTGTTTGGCATG
>CAISYK010000937.1 GCA_903889605.1 uncultured Bacteroidota bacterium | reverse complement strand
GCCATTTTAATGCGGCCAAATATGCCATGCATGTTTCATTGTCTTTGAAATGTTTACCAAAGTCAATTGCGTTTACTCCTTTGAATAGATTTATCATGACGCAAATATAGCGTTTTGTGCCTTATGTATATAAACCTATAAAACAAAATCTTTCTTATGGAGATATAGCCACGCAATTGGGCATTTCAAAAGGCACTATCAGCAAATGGAAAGATAGGTTTCCCCAACTATTTGTTTCCGTTTCCAATGTTTCCGAATGCGGTAGTTTTGGAAACATGGAAACGGGAAACGATAATATCAATCAGTAATATCAGGGTAATACATCAGTAATATTTTAAAATACAACAGTAATAACAATTAAAAAAACAAACAATGGAAACAGAATACAAAAAAAACACAAGTGAAACCACGCAAATTACTTTCAAACTTGCAAATGATGAACGTCAACGGATTGAAGATGACGCTGCGAAATTAGGCATATCAATATCAGAATACTGTCGAATTAAGTGTTTGTTAGATGAGAATGAAACATTTATAACAAAAACAAAACTGGCAGAATTAGAAAAATTGGTAACCACCTTACGGGTTAAGTTAGGCTACTTCAAAGAAAATGAGCGAAATCCAAACGACATAATTTTGAAACTAACATCAGAACAAAGAGAAATTATTGAACAATTGTATTCCGATTATTATTCAGACGGAGTAATTATTGGAGAAAATATTATTAAAGCACTGATTACCTTTACCACTTTTGAACCAATTTTCTTAACCAGCTTTAGCTTTAAGGGGCTGACAATAACTGAAATAGAAGATGCTTTTTATCCTGAAGAGGAGGAGAGTTTGTAAATCCGCATAATATTTTATTTATCTTTGTAAAAGAAATTGAAGCCCTTATTTTTGCTCACTCCCGAAATTTAATTGGGACTACGCTGCAAAATTGAGGGTTTTGCTTTTTAAGGTACTCTGTTTTTTTTGGCAATGGGCATTTGGCAGGAATTGTTTCTGTTTGTTTTATCCGAATGTCAAGTAAATCACACCAATATTTTCCCCATCTTTCTTTTAGGCTAAAAATCATCGTGGATACAAAATTTGCAAGCAACACATTTGTTAATTGTTAAAATTCTTTGTCGCCTGATAGGTAAGCTAGTTTTAGTAACAGTTGCAAGTTTATGTTTTAGATATATTCGTTTGTTTTTTTGAATATCGAACGTATTTTACCGAATTATTGATAAAAAAACAACCGCATTTCTGCGGTTGCTATTCGATTGTGAGATTTCCTTGTGAGATTGCAGATGAAACATCTCCATCCATTAAACGTCCGAAACGAAGGCTCATATACCCTAATAAAGGTAAAGAATAATTACAATAAGAGAATTACGATGAATACAAATAATATATTTGATATATTCTACTCATCTGATTGCTAAAGAAATTCGCTAATCGAAACCAGTACTAAAAAACTCCCTAAATGAAACATTCAACGCCTTGATAACTTTCAAAAGATTTTTAAAAGTAATGTTGCCAGCGCCTTTTTCATAATTTCCATAAAGCACCCTCGGCAAATCGTTATCATAAGCAAAGGCTTCAAAACTATTATACCCCTTCTTAATACGTAGTTCTCTCATTCTTTTACCCAACTTTATAAAATCTTCCGCAGGATTATCTTTTTTATTTTTCGATTCCTTCTCGCTTTTACTGAGTGTTTTCATCTAACAAAAAAACAGTATAAAAAAGATATATGTAACACTATATATAAAACATTATTTGTAAAACATTATATATTATATATATTTGCAAAAAATATTATGAACTATTCAAACAAATAACGCTGATATGAAAAGAAAAACATTATTAATTGCAGCATCCTTTATTGCAGTCACTATTACAATTACAAGTTGTAAGAAAGAGAAAGAAAAAGTAAAAGGATGTATGGATTCTAAATCAAGGACTTACAATTCAGCAGCTGAAGTTGATGACGGCAGTTGCGCTTATAATGGTAAAGCAACATTTTGGGTTGATTCAAATTCAGCATCCAACTTTGCGGCGCAAGGTATTGGTAAGATTAAAATTTACATTAATGGTTCAGTCGCCGGAACGTATGATTTTGCGGCGGGCATTCCTATTTCAGCTCCAACCTCTTGTGGAGAAAGTGGATATGTTAGTGTAAATTTGGATATGGGAGGCGATAAAATAACGAATGGAGTTGTTTATACAATAAATAATGATTCAAACGATACGATTATTACCTCTGGTTCAACTTCATTAGAAGGTGGAGTATGTAAAAGCATTCATATAACACATTAATAGAGTTTCTATAAAGGTTAAAGTAAAAAGTAGCTTACAAACAAATATTCGATAAAAAAATTTCATCCATATTGGAGGGGTTTTTTTATTGAATATTAGATATTACTCTATAACCACTTTTTCCACTTCTTGTAATTTACCTGAAGTTATCTCTATAAAATAAGTTCCTTTAACAAGGTAATTTAGATTAATTTGTTTGTCAATTTTACCATTAAAGTCATTTATTAATTCTTTATACACGCTATTACCATTGACGTTTTTAATGTCCAAAAGTAAATTACCAATGGCTTGTTTATTTTCATATTGAATATTAAAAACACTGCCTGAAGGGTTTGGATAAACATTAAAGTGTGTATTGGGTTTTGGAAAATCATTAATCTTTGTTGTGGATACATCATAATCAATAATCTTTGCTGCAAATACACCACTTGGTTCATTAATTGTTATAGTGCCGAAAGTATTTACTCCCCCAATATCTCCGGTAATGTAAATTTCATTTCCGTTAGCAATGGTAATATCCTTCGTGCCAGCACCGCCTGTACCCGCGGTTGTCGTTATCCATTTAAGAGTACCGCTGCTGTCAATTTTTGCGACAAATACATGATAATGCCCATTGCCGGTAATCGTAGTATCACCAATAGTCATTAAACCCCTAAAGCCTCCTGTTATGTAAATATCCCCATTAGTATTACACTTCATAGCGGATTTATACCAATCGGCTATAAATAGATGGGTGCGTTTCCACAACAAATTTCCATTAACATCATATTTATCTAGGTATGTGTTACCATTAGCATCACCGCTAAATGAATATAGGTTTCCAAAGTTATCCGGTGCAATTTCGTATGAATTTACTTGTTTTGCCCATATCAAATCACCTGCAGAAGCATATTTAGCTATATAAGTTAATCCATTTGAGGAATACAAAGTTATCTGCTTTAAACCTTTGCCTAAAATTACCGAATCAACTCCAATTTCAGCTTTAATGTAAATTTCAGCATTAGCATTGCAAATTATATTACGATTCCCTCCCTCATCTTCAATTGCCCATAAGCACTCACCATTTGTATTATAACGAGCTATAAATAATCGGTGTCCATCTGGGGGGGAAGTAAGTGTAACGCCATTTTCTAAATGCACCGTATCTTCAATATATCCTGCTATATAGCCATTGGCTACCAAATTATCCTGTGCGTCTGTTCTTTCTGAAAGCATAAGTGCATAAGGTATCTGTTTTATCCATAAAAGATTGCCATTAGGACCATATTTTGCAAACAAGGCACCATGATTTATAGGATAATTAACTCCATCTACATTGTAAGCCCACATATATGTATATAAATTGCCCGAAGTATCTGTACACATACTTGAAACATGATTCCCGCTATAATGCTTTTCCCATAGTTTATTTCCGGTTGGATCGTATTTAATAATAAAAATCCCGGTTCCTCCGGATGATGATGTGTTGTACTCTCCGCTTATAAATGAATTGCCCAATTTGTCATGCACCACAATATTTGTCCATGTTACGAAAGAGCTATAAGGCTCTGCTTTGACCCATTCAATGGTTTGAGCAATGCTGGAAAACGATAGTAATAAAATTATCAGATTAAGAAGTATGAATTTTTTCATCACTTTTTTTTAAAAACATTTAATTCAAAAATACCTCTGCACCTTACCCATACCTGTTTATATTCGTTACATACCTGTTTGTAATAGCCTAAAGAGTGAAAATCATTCTTTAATCATTATATTTCAAATAAAGATTGTAAATTAGCCAGGTACAAATTAAAAACACATGAAGAAAAGCTTTCTTTTTACAATCGTATTGTCTTATGCTTTATGCGGTACTGCTCAAATAATAAATTTATCAGTATTCGGTCAGAATGCGAATTTGACCGACACGATAGGCACTAAAACAGATGTAGGAGGACATTTGGAAGAGTATTGGAATACCGGCAATCCAAGTCAAAATTTTATTTCTCAATCAAATTCCAAGCAAATGAGATACGGTGGAATTCTCGTTGAAAAATATTGTTTGATTGACGGCAATCCTGCCACGTCTTCTGATAATATTGCCAAAACAATTAAAGATTACATTCGGAAAGTAATAGTGATGCAGGATAACGGAATTACTCCTATGCTGACATTACCTTTGTTTTTTGGTCAAAACAACAATCCTGCAATAGCTGATCTTCCAGCTTCTGCAAGCAAAGTGGCTTTACTTGTAAAGGGCGTGAATGACGGTCTTAAAGCCAAGGGAAGAACCATTTGTACCCACTGGATTTACAGTAATGAACCGGAAAATGGTGGTGATATTGCCGGGCTACCAATGCATGGTTATGACAGTGTTGATGCAGGCATACAGATTCACGCTTACATACAGGCCTATTATAACTCAGTTAAAAGTGTTTGGGCTGCTAATCAAACCGCATGGGGCATTGATACAACACAAATAAAATTTGTTGGCCCCGAATTATATTCCTTTGATAATTACAATCATGGAACAGGAATGGAACCGGGAGCAGACAGTCTTATTGACCAACTTACAGGGGTAAATTTAAGCCACGGAAATAATAATATTTTGCCTTTCATCAGCACCTTTTCGTTCCATTTTTATCCTTTTGGAGATGAGGGAGCAAGCGCTGCTCAGCCGGCTTTTAGTTCCGGTGATTTTGTAAGAGCCGCCGATACAAACCTTGTAAATATTTTAAGAACCCCAGTATGGGTTGCAAATCACAATTATCAAACAACCCCATTATCAAACCAGTTGGATTATTTAAATGGAATAATTGCAAATTATAATGGTACTGTACCTGCTTATAAAAAAGTAAGAGTGGCTATTACGGAAGCTAATCTTTGTTATAAAAACGATGTGCATAATACAAGCGGTGTTCCAAAGGCTGCTGACCTTTCAGCAACAGGAACCAGCGCAAACGGGCAAATGTGCGGACAATTCTGGGCTGAACTGCTAAGTCTGTGTATGCAAAAAGGAGTTGACATCAACTATTGGTCTTCCCTTGAAGGGGATCCATCAGATTCTTTTAGTACCGATATAGGTTTTTTAAGCGGTAATGATACGTCATTAGGAAGAAAGAAACCAAGTTTCTATCATTTCAAGATGCTTGCAGACAATTATCGGGGCAATTATCACGGAGGTCATTATAGTCAAAATTCTGCAAGCCCAATACCAACATTTCCGAAAGGGGTAAAAACTTTTGCGAGCGCAGAACCAGCGGGTTTTCACATTATGGTACTGAATGAAAATGATGCACTTTACGATTTTCATATTAATTTTGACAGCAGTGGTACAAATGTGTCTGGGAGCATAACCCTTGACCTTAAAATAACTAATAGTTATGGAGGGTCTTTAGATACCGCACACTACAATAGTTCGCTTCCAATTAAAGGACATTCCACAGCTTTACTTTCTTTTAATTGCAGAGGAGGGTTGATAAAAAGGGAGGATTACACGCTAACGATGGCGATTAATAATCAAGCTCCGCAGGAATTGCAAGCGGGTGCTGTAACCGCTTGTCCTCCGTGGAGTGATTCTATTACCTCTGTAAAAGAAAATGTTTTACCTGTATCCGGTATGCTAGTTTATCCTAATCCAAATCAAGGCACTTTTTCAGTTAGCTTTAAAAACCTTTTAAAAGGTGATTGTATTTTATCTATACATGATGTATTGGGAAGATTAGTCAGCACTCGTAAAATTGATAACAATACCGCAACAATAACGATTGAAATGCATTCAAAAGGTCTTTACTTTGTTTCAATGAAAAATGGAGATAGGATAATTACTCAAAAGGTTTTAATTGAATAGTTTATTTTCACCATCGTTGAACAATAAAAGCAAAATTTGTGATACCAATGTGATACCAATATAGGCAATAGCCTCAACAATCCCAATATTTATAGCGCTTACAGGAGCTTGCAACAAGCCCTAGTCGGACAACGAAGCCCCTTTAACGAGGGGCTTTTTTCGTTCTCCACCATACCGTAACATTAACTATCTCTCTTTGCAGCAAGGTTTTCAGAGCCTTTTATTATTTTTTGTGATTACTATTGCAAAATGGTAGTTAATGCTACATAGAGTCTCCTCATAAACTCAGCCGATATTTTTCAACTTTAGAATAAAGCAGTTCAATAATTTTATCAATAATTTGAGCGCACAAGGTTTCTAACCTTGTTAAATTAACAAG
>CAISYK010000936.1 GCA_903889605.1 uncultured Bacteroidota bacterium | reverse complement strand
TTTGTGGATGTTGGATATGAAAAAGATGCTTTTCTGCACTATTTGGATTTAGGGGCACAGGCATCATCGCTTAATAAATATACCCAGCTTGTACAAACCGGGAAACAAATTTCCTCTGACTTAGCATCTTTTAAACTTGAAAAAGAGATACAAAAAGATGGTAAGATTGGAAATGTAGTCAACGCGAATCAGCAAATACTGATTCAAATTGCTAAGGAGCCTATTTCCACTAAAGGCCCGCGTATTACAACGGAAATTTCTTTAGCCGGACGTTATTTGGTTTTGATTCCATTCTCTGATAAAATATCAGTGTCCCAAAAGATAAAAACAAATGACGAAAAAAATCGACTTAAGAGATTAATCGCAAGTATTAAGCCTAAAAACTTTGGTGTTATTATTCGTACCGTTGCAGAGGGGAAAAGTGTTGCGGATCTGGACGCAGATTTAAATGATCTCATAGGTAAATGGAATATATGTTTTGAGGCTTTAAAAACAGCACAGCCGCCGCAAAAAGTTTTAGGTGAAATTGACCGGACATCAGTTATTCTGCGCGACTTATTAAATGCGAGTTTCAATAGTATTCATATTAACGATGAAAAGTTATATGACGAAACCAAATCATATCTCCAAACCATTGCTCCGGATAAAGAAAAAATCTTAAAGCTATACAAGGGTACTGTTCCTATTTTTGACAATTTTGGTGTTGACCGTCAAATAAAGGCATTATTTGGAAAAACCGTAACGATGAAAAGCGGCGGTTATCTTATTGTTGAGCATACAGAAGCACTGCATGTTATTGATGTAAACAGCGGAAATAGAGCCAAATCGGACAAAAATCAGGAAACAAATGCATTTGAGGTAAATTTAGAAGCTGCTGTAGAAGTTGCCCGCCAATTACGTTTACGTGATATGGGCGGGATTATTGTCGTTGATTTTATTGATCTCCATTCACCGGAAAACCGCAAACTTCTCTTCGAAAAGATGAGAGATGAAATGGCGAAAGACCGTGCAAAGCATAATATTTTACCGCCAAGCAAATTTGGACTGATACAAATAACACGGCAGCGTGTGAGGCCAGAGATGAATATTGTCACCGTTGAAAAATGTCCTACCTGCGGCGGCAGCGGTGAAATCCAAGCCAGCATTCTATTAATGGATCAAATTGAAAATAATTTACGATATATTTTTAAGGAACAGAATGAGTCAGAGATAACACTTTGCGTTCATCCATACTTGGAGGCATATATTACAAAAGGACTTTTTAATTCATTACGGCGTAAATGGAGCCGCAAATACGGCAAAAAAATTAAAGTTAGAGCCGTTTCTTCTTATGCGTTTTTGGAATATCACTTCCTGAATAAGAATGAGGACGAAATAAAGATTTAAACTTTTTGAATTATGAATAAAAAAATGCCGTATGAATATTCATTCGGCATTTTTTTTGCACCGCTTGGTCATTTTGTGAGAAAGCAACTCCATTTGCTGGCTTGGTATCTGGCACTTTTAAAAATGACGCAAACTCTAGCGGTCATGCGGATGCCTTTTGCTTGCCATATTCCAAATGCGGTAAACGATATCTCCTATAGGCTCATAAATCCAGCGCCTTCGTTTTATATGCTGGTAAGCTGCTTTACTTCGCATCAGAGAATCTTGAATTGTTATCTCATCATAAAAAACTTTGCTGGAAAGTTTATCGGAAGCAAATTCTTCTGGGAGAATATTCTTCTCTGCCAAATAAATCTTAAATCCATCTTCGCTTTTTGAAAAATCGGTTAGTTCAAAATAATCAAGAATGCCTTCGGGTAATGCCAATTATATCATTGAAGTATAGTCCATATGTTATAATATTTTTCTGGACAAAATTTATTTGCTTTTTATTCTTTCCTCCACTATATCCCTTGATCCGCATTATCGAACCACTATTGTAAATAAAGTGATCATGCTCAAAAGTTGTGGAGTAAAATAAAAAGTTCAATTTTGCAGGTTAAATAATTGAACTATGAACGACTCCTTTAATGCTTTAATAAAATTAATACTTCCAGAAGGCTTGGAAGACTATTTCGAATTGACTTCGCATACGACTGAAGGCGCAACTCTTCATTTATATTTAAAAGAACTAAATATTCTACCTACAGAATATTCTGGCAACAAGTTGATTTCCAAAGGTTTTTTTGATGAAGTTACGATACAGGATTTTCCAATTAGAGGGCAATCGGTATTTCTGCATATCACTCGAAGACGTTGGTTGAACGAAGATACAGGGAAGGCTGTATTTAGGAACTGGGATTTGTTAGCTCATGGAACGCGAATCACAAAAGATTTTGCATTTTTTTTAAAAGAATTCAGCCGATATACAGGCTCATAGCCTACAAACAATAGCCTCTTTCTATGGTCAACGGCAAAAAATTGCAGCGTCAATATCGAAATAAATTATGTGACTTTAATGAATGGAAGTATCGGTACAACGGCTGTGAAGGCGTAATCTTCCCTCAGAATGTAGGTCCCAATTTATCTATTGACGAAACCTCTCTCTCGCATGGCGAGTTGTATACAATTGTTACAAATAAAACTGCTAAAGGCAAGAAAGGAACAGTGATTGCCATATTAAAAGGAACAAATTCTGACTCGATTATCCCATTGCTTGGGATGAATTATCAAATATGCTTAATGAAAACCGCTGCCCGATAATGATTGTAAAACAAACCGACATAATAATTCTTAGAGGTGTGCCCGCTTCCGGAAAATCGCAATCTGCGGAGAGTTTGGCCACTTTCTTTCCTAAAGGTGTCAGGATCGAGGTTGATAATTTACGCAATATGGTAATTTCACCTGACTGGAAAAATCAAAGCGAACATATCAATATTTTAAGCCTGTCAACTAAAGTGGTTACTGAATTCCTTGAGTTAGGTTTTAAACCAGTTATCGTTGTAGATACTTTCAGCGGTGATAAGATATTGAAATTTCTTGCCGATTTACAAGTACTAAACTCAGAATTATCGATTAAAATATTTGGACTCCATGTCAGTGAAAAGGAGTTGATAAAGAGAATTGAGTCCCGTGAAAGTTGGGAATGCAGAGATGTAAATATATGCTTGCGTTTAAATGGAGATGTTTTAAAATTTATGCACGACAATGAATTTCAGATTAACACAACAGGGCTTTTACCTTTGGATACAGCAAAAATTATGTACGAACAAATATGCGCAGATTAATAATGCCGAATAAATGCTGTTAGAAATTTTGCCTAGCAAAAAACACTAAACAACTTTAAACACCTCCAAAATCTTCGATACCCCTCATCAAATTATGCAACGCCTCTTTCACACTGGCATGGCTTTGCTTTGTGTTTTGTTTACTCCCATATCCCAATAAAATAGACGATTCTTAACGGTATCTGCCATTCAGTATGGCATTTAGTTTTTGAACGTGCAAGTTTATTCCCTTGATTTTTCTCCCTCAGAAAAAGATTGTCGGATTCGCTACCACGTTCGCAGAAGTGTATTTAATTTCAAAGAAAGGATTAAAAAACAAGAAGGAGAAAAATGGAAAGATTGGAAATAAAAACAGAAAACCAAACCCCTGGTGATGGGCTGATGGACAAACTGGTTGAGCTAAATGAGTTGATGGAACTTTTAGGATATACGGATATAAGATCTATCGAATCATGGTGCAAAAAAAATAAAGTACCATTATTTCATGTTAGCAAAAAAACATACACCATCAGAAATTTCATTGACATTTTCGTTACGCAAAAGATGGAAATATATGTGAGAGCTAATTATAAAAATGCCTATGTGATTTTAAAAGCGATTAATGAGGATAACAAAACAGAATTATCAAAATTGGTAAATGCACCACTTGACAAAAAGGTGGAGGCAAAATTTAAAAAGAGAGCGGACAGCAATGTCGCTAGCGATTTTATGAATAAATTAAAAGCAGCATGAAAAAAGTTCCAGCAAAATATTCCCGATGTGGAATAAAAGTAAAATGTTTGAAATGTGGTTTCTTAGTAACAGACGTTTGCAAGTCAACTAATAAAGGTATTGGTTCGTGTGAGCATAAAGAAAGGCATAAGTATATTTTTATAGTCCAGCTGAAGGACTCCTATATAGCAGAGGAATTTATAGCCGGAAATCTTGCCAATTTTAGCGTATTCGGAAACGATAAAATCATCCAAAGTTGAAAATACCGCACCCAAGCAAAAAAGCCTCTCATTTCTGAGAGGCTTTTTTCTGTCTTTATTCTTGCTAAAACCCGCTTTGGGCGTGCGTTTTAGTGTTGTACCCTACGGGTTGGATTTATCGAACTTTATTAATGATTTTCAAGGACTTAGAATTATGATGAACTCGCATCAAGGTATTCTGAGAATTTAGCATTCAATAACTCTATCTCAAATTCACCTTTTATTAAAAAAAATTATTTCCAACCAAAGGAAGTGCGGAGAACAATTTGCCTATTTGCCCGGGCAAATGCGGAGAATAAATTTGCGTGTGCGGATATTAAAACCTTATTTTTACCGCACAAATGCGGAGAATAAATGTCTAAATACATACACCAATTAAGCAAATGGCCTAATTTTACTTGGGATCACGAGGCTATGTTGCAAATATATATTGATTCCAATGCCTCCGCGAAATATAGTTTTAATTTTTTCAAGTGAAGGTTTTCACGTGAAGAAAAAATGTCATTGCCCCCTTTTTCTTTCTAAAAGAGAAAAGATACAATTTTGCTTATAAGTGACATAGTTGGGCAAGATGCCGGTTAAAGAAAGCGCTGCGGGACGCAACGCTTAACGTATATTAATGATTTGACACGCTACGCTGAACGGGGTAAATCTGTTCCTAAAGAAATTGCACTTGAAGATAAAACTACTACCGAACAAATGAGGCTGATTGCGGAACTCGATGAGAAAGATAAAAACATTGTTTATGGTATAATTGAAACAATGCTTACCAAAAAGAAATTTAAAGACTTCTTTCAAAATAATATTGCTGCTTTGTAATGAAAAAGCATTACCAATCGATTTCCCCTTTTTGCCTTTTAAATTGTGCATATCCTCCAAACTG
>CAISYK010000935.1 GCA_903889605.1 uncultured Bacteroidota bacterium | reverse complement strand
TTAAAAATGATTTCGACACCAGTCGGGTTGATGAAAAAATGAGATCACTTGGTATAGATGAATTTGAAATGCTGATATATGATAACAGGAAAAAAGAAAAAGCATTTTATAATGATTATCCCGAAAAAAATTTATTTTCTGCCGGATTTAAAAAATTCATCGAAAATAAAATCAAATATAATTACTTAAACTACCTGGTCTCTTATCCAATTGTGAATGCAAATAAAAGCTCAGCAATACTTACTGTGAATCACCTGCCTCCGGTTATGCTTGAGGCTTTGGATAAAAAAACAGTAAGTGATGATGAAGCCATGATATGCGAATCTTATAGAAATTTTCTAAACTATTTTGTGACCTACTTTGGTTCTGAATTAAATGGATTTAATAAGTTTAAAGATTTTACGATTTCTGCAGAAAAAAAATATGTCGTAGCCAGAGACAATTTGAAAGGTGAGCCATTCCTGTTTTATCTATCTCATTTTTTATTGGAATTGGGAGAAAAAATAAATCCGGAAACAGTAAAAAGGATTTATACTGAAATGGAGAAAGAAGACAAAGCAGGCGAATATACCGGAATAATAAAAGAAAAATTAGGAAAATGGATGAAAACAAAATTGCCTAAATACCCTGAAGCAAAATCAGACGCGGCTTCATCTGAATTAACATTTCAGGGATTAAACGGCAAAAAATTCAGTATCAATGATTTTAGAGGAAAAGTTGTGTATGTGGATTTTTGGGCAAGTTGGTGCGGCCCATGCAGACAGCAGTTTCCATACAGCAAAACGCTTCACGATCAACTGAGTGCCAAGCAAAAAAAGGAAGTTGTATTTCTATATATTTCTCTTGATAATACCGAAGAGATTTGGAAAAATGCATTGAAAAGTTTGGAATTGGAAGGAGAACAAGGCTTATCGCCAGGAGGTTGGGATTCGCCTGCCGCTAAGTATTTTCAAATCAATAGTATCCCCAGATATTTGCTGATTGATAAAAAAGGAAATGTGGTAAATAAAAACGCCAGTCGTCCAAGTGATGAGGAAACTTTACAGGATATTTTAAATTTAATTGAATAAATACTTGGAGTGTGCAAAATGAACCATGCTTTTTGCTGATTGTAAAAAACTCATTAATGAATTGAATCCACAATAATTCATGTTTCGTATATTATCTGGAAAAGCTAATCGTCTAATTTATTTCTTATTCTGACGCATGTAAAGCTTTTGTCCGGCCGCAGGCTCATCCCAATCTTTCATATTATTTTTACTGTAAAGCAGTTTTAATTTTATGCCGTACAATTGCGAAATTGATTTCATAGTTTCTCCGCTTTTCACTATATGAAATGGTAGATCTGCTTTTCGGCGTTTCGGCTGCAGAAATAATTTTTGCCCTGGAATCAACTTATCATCCTTCGAAAGATCATTGAATTTGTATAACTGCCAAAGGTCTTTATCTGTTTCCTTTGCTATTTCAGAAAAAGTATCGTTTGGCTTAATAATAATATACTTTACTGTTCCTAATCGCAGAATTTCGCGTGTTTCTGTTTTTTGAATTCCCGCTTTAGGGTTCTTTTCTATAGTATGAGCAGGCTGTCCTGCAGGTTCATTAGGGCGGGAAATTTTCTTAACAGCCACGACCTTTACGTTCTTAGATTTTTTCTTTGGTAAATCAGATTTGGCGGTTTCCGGCTGAGGATTTGACAAGTCATATTTAAACAATTCGTAGGCTTCAATTAAGTCCAGCAGGCGCTGCACATATTTGGGATCTGTAGCATAGCCAGCTTCTTTCAAGCCTTTTGCCCAGCCCTTATAATCAGTATGATTAAGTTCAAACAATGATGAATAACGGGCACGCGACTTTAAAAATAATGAATGATCGGTATATGAATCAAGTACTGTAGGATATTTTCTGAAACATTCATCTTTTTCATCATCGTTTTTTATAAACGTAGGCCCCTCCCACTCTTCATGACATTTGATCCCAAAATGATTGTTGGCTAATACCGCTAAATCGCTGGTACCATTACCGCTTTCGAGCATTCCCTGTGCCAGGATTATACTTGCCGGGATATTATACATCCCCATTTCTTTTATTGCATCATTTTTAAAATTTTCGACATATAACTTCGCTGTTCCGCCTAGTTCTGGATTTCCGGCCAAGACTGACAGATGAAAAATTGTGAGCAATAATCCTATTTTAAAATATTTAAGCATTCTTTCAAAAGTATAATAAAAAAATTGAATGTTATTACTAATGATTAATAATTTCTAACATCCCATTGTTAAAATTAGATATGTAAACAATTTTGGATTATCAAAAATCTTATATTTTTCAGACACACATGCTGCAATTATTAGTTTATCAAAGAATCATAAATGGTTCAAACTGATAAAGTAAAAATAGTTATTTTTGTATAAAATGGATGGATTTTCAAAGCACAAAAATTTAGATCCGGATGATTTTTATTATAGTCCTGACGGATACATCGTATTTACTGAAAAATATCTGCTTAAACGCGGATATTGCTGTAAAAACGGATGTAAACAATGTCCATATGGATTTAATAAAAACAGCGGCCGAATTGAAAAGAAAAAATAACATGCTTTTGCCGAAGCGCAGTGACCATCAAATCATTAACTAAATTAAACAATGACAAACTTCGAATTCAAAAAACAAATTTCACAAGGCATACCTTCCAAACTACCACCAGTAAAACATTTCGATACCATACTAAATCATGCTCCCAAAAGAAAGGACATTTTAAATGCTGAAGAAAAAAAATTGGCAATACGCAATGCCCTGCGTTATTTCGACAAAAAACATCACCCCGTTTTAGCAAAAGAATTTGCAAAGGAATTAAAAGATTACGGACGTATTTACATGTACCGTTTTCGCCCGGATTACGCAATTCATTCACGCCCTATAAGCGATTACCCGCACAAATCAAAACAAGCTGCCGCTATCATGCTGATGCTTCAAAACAATCTGGATTACGCGGTGGCCCAGCATCCTCACGAATTGATCACATACGGCGGTAATGGTGCTGTGTTTCAAAATTGGGCGCAGTATTTATTAACAATGAAGTATTTGTCAGAAATGACCGATGAGCAAACATTGACGCTGTATTCCGGTCACCCTATGGGATTGTTCCCTTCACATAAAGATGCACCGCGGGTAGTTGTTACAAACGGCATGATGATTCCAAATTACAGCAAACCTGATGACTTAGAAAAATATAACGCATTAGGCGTAACACAATACGGCCAAATGACTGCTGGCTCATTTATGTATATCGGCCCTCAGGGAATTGTACACGGCACTACCATAACTTTATTAAATGCCGGAAGAAAATTTGCCGGAGGAAAGGAAGGCTTGGCAGGAAAAGTATTTGTGAGCGCTGGTTTGGGAGGCATGAGCGGCGCTCAGCCAAAAGCTGCTGTAATTGCAGGTGCTATTGCTGTAATAGCAGAAGTAAACCCTAAAGCAACGCAGACAAGACATTCGCAAGGCTGGGTGGATGAAGTTTTCTATGATTTAAATAAACTTATTGAGCGTATCAAAAAAGCTCGTACTGCAAAAGAAGCTGTATCATTGGCTTACCAAGGAAATATTGTAGATTTATGGGAAAAATTTACGGAGAAAAAAATAAAAGTAGAATTAGGTTCTGACCAGACATCACTGCACAACCCTTATGCCGGAGGCTATTATCCTGTTGGTATTTCGTTTGAAGATTCTAATAAAATGATGGCAGATAATCCTGTACAATTTAAAAAAGAAGTTCAAAAAACATTGATACGCCATGTTGCTGCCATAAATAAAATGACAAAAAACGGAATGTATTTTTTCGATTATGGTAATGCGTTTTTATTAGAAGCATCACGCGCAGGCGCTGATGTTTTGAAACCCGACGGCAAATTCAAATACCAGTCTTATGTGCAGGATATTTTAGGCCCAATGTGTTTTGATTATGGATTCGGGCCATTCCGCTGGGTATGCAGTTCCTGCGATCCAAAAGATTTGGACGCTACCGATAAAATTGCTGCTGATGTTTTGAGCCGAATATATAAAACGGCTCCTCCAGAAATCAAACAGCAAATGGATGATAACATCCGCTGGATAAAGGCTGCAAAGAAAAACAAAATGGTCGTAGGCTCACAAGCCCGTATTTTATACGCTGATGCAGAAGGACGCACAAAAATTGCTGATGCATTTAATAAAGCAATTAAAAACGGAAAAATTTCTGCCCCTATCGTCCTTGGCCGTGATCATCATGATGTGTCGGGTACTGATTCACCTTATCGTGAAACATCCAATATATACGACGGCTCAAGCTTCACGGCGGATATGGCTGTCCAAAATTTTGTAGGTGATAGTTTCCGCGGAGCCACATGGATATCATTACATAACGGCGGCGGTGTTGGATGGGGCGAAGTTATAAACGGCGGTTTTGGTTTAGTATTGGACGGTTCTATTGATTGTGAAAGAAGATTAAAGTCAATGTTATTCTGGGATGTGAATAACGGAATCGCCCGCCGAAGCTGGGCCCGCAACAATGGAGCGATTTTTGCGATTAAACGTGAAATGAAACGCAAACCAAACTTAAAAGTAACTTTGCCTAATTTAGTTGATGACAATTTATTGAACGACTTGTTTTAAGAAGATTCCATTTTTATACTGATAAATAAAATTTAATAAAATGAAAAAAGCAATTAAAATATCCCTTGGTGCATTATTATTAGGATCGTTGTTTTTAGCTTCGTGTGCTAAACAAGATGACCCTTCAAACAATCCGAGTACAGGAGATCCGCGTGAAAAATTCCACGGCAACTGGCACGTCTCTGAAAACAGCAAAGATTTTGGAGCTTCAACTTATAATTGTACTATTTCTGATTCATCAGATGCTTCTCATATTCTGATTGCCTATTTGTATAACTTCAATAAAAAAGTATATGCTTCACCAAGCGGATCCAATTTCACAATTCCTTCTCAAATAATAGAAGGCACCAGCATTTCTGCAAATAACTGTGTACTTTCAAATGCCAATCAAATTAATATGACGTATTTTGTCAGGACAACTACCACCCATTATGATACAATTACTGCAGTTTTAACAAAATAATTTGAAATTGCCACAAATTCAATTAAACAAATATTTTATTAAGTTTTGAAGCGGAATTAACGGCTTTTTTTGGTAAAAACAACAATATTCCAGAGACCTATTGCTATCCTTAACATTGACTAAATTTTCTCGTGAAATATCCATATTGGATTTGATTGAATCTTTAAAAGAAGATGCTGCGTTAGGGATTGCAGCGAAAATCCTTTTTGTGAAGAACGAACAAAAAGATTGAAGCGTAAAGCCCGACCTTTTCTTTTTTAAGAAATGGAAATGCCCAAATTTACAGATTTGACATTCGCAATATAAAACAATTTAGTGCCCCAATTATTCAACATAAGTAGGGGTATTGCACGTTTCTCTTCTTCCTCTCATCTCATATTTCAAACCTATACGCAGTTCGATATTATTATTCCTTACTGTTAGGTCTGTTTTTTTGTATGCAGGCATTATATCCGGATTGTAAAACGCTTCAGTGAAAAATTTGAAATTACTGTAACTTATAAATTCAACACCTGCACCAGCTGCGCCACTTACGTGCAGTGGAAGAAATTTTCCGGTAATCGCAGGTGAGGAAGTTCCCTGCGCTAAATTATATTCAAGGCGCGGACCAATTAAAATGTATGGAATAATACTATACATTTCATAACGCAGTTTCAAATAATTATTCCAGCTTATATACTGCAGTTTGTTTCGGTAATTATTTGACGGCTGTTTATCAAGAGAACCTTTTTGATTGTATTGGATTTCGCTCACCCAGCGTGCATTTTCACCGTTGAAAAACTCAGCAAACACACTTCCGTTATACCCGAAAATATATTTTTTCCGGGCTGTTGCCGCCGGGTCGGAAAAATAAAACTTCTGATTGCCATACGATATTCCGCCTGTAACAGCAATGCTGTTAAGGAATTGCGCCTTGCTTTGCAGAGCAAATAAAAATATAAAAAAAATTAAAAAGTTTTTTTTCATCGGGATTTTTGTAAATACCCAAAAGGTTTAGAAAACCCTATGAATAAAGCGTTTAATAATAAAAACTCCAGTTTAAATGAAATATTTGTTAATCGATACTGCTGCTTTCATCCTTAATGCTATGTTAAGGACCATATCAATATAACACTTAAAAACAAGACCAGACTTCAGCAATTGCATAACGCATTAAACATCAAAAAATTATGCACTCATCGCCTCCATTGCCGGATTTATTTTCTTTACTAAACCCTGCAGGACTTTACCTGGGCCTATTTCAATAAACGAAACAGCGCCATCCGCAATCATTTGCTGTATGGTTTGGGTCCACCTTACTGGAGCGGTAAGCTGCGCTATCAGATTTTTCTGAATTTCTGATGGATTTGAAACTGCATTTGCTGTTACATTTTGATATACCGCACAAATAGGCTGATTGAATTTTGTTGCATTAATTGCTGCTTCCAATTCAATGCGCGCAGGCTCCATTAACGGAGAATGGAAAGCACCGCCAACAGGCAATACTAATGTGCGTTTTGCCCCTGCTGCTTTTAATTTTTCACATGCAGTATTTATACCATTGATAGTTCCTGAAATAACTAATTGTCCCTGGCTGTTATAATTTGCAGGAACAACTATTTCGCCGCTATGAGTAATTTCTGCACAAATATCTTCAATTATTTTATCGTCCAGATTTAATATGGCTGCCATCGTTGAAGGATTCATTTCACAAGCTTTCTGCATCGCCTCTGCTCGTTTTGATACTAATACTAAAGCATCTTCAAACGATAAAGTTTTATTTACCACCAATGCAGAAAACTCACCAAGACTATGCCCTGCAACCATATCCGGCTTTAAGGATTCTCCTAACGCCTTTGCTGCCACTACCGAATGTAAAAATATAGCAGGCTGAGTAACATTTGTCTGCCTTAATTCTTCAAGACTCCCGCTGAACATTATGTCTGTTATACGAAAACCTAGTATATCATTAGCTTTCTCAAATAAATCTTTTGCTGATGGAGAACTTTCATAAAGATCTTTTCCCATTCCTGAAAATTGAGAACCCTGCCCCGGAAAAATGTATGCTTTCATTCTTAATTATTTTATGATTAATAAGTTTCAATATTAGTGAAAATAAAAAGAGTCCTGATTCCTGTCAGAACTCTTTTTATTCACAATAGATTGTGTGATTATTTCCTATCGCCAAATAAACGCAGCAGCATCAAAAACAAGTTAATGAAATCCAAATAAAGATTTAAGGCTCCCATTATTACTAATTTACCTGTTGCAGCAGTACCTAATTCAACGCCGGCACCGATATTTTTTAATTTTTGAACATCATAAGCAGTAAGCCCTGTAAATACTAATACGCCGACAAAACTAATAACATAGTCCATTGCACCGCTTTGCAAAAACAAATTTATTAAACTTGCTATAATAATTCCTATCAAGCCCATCATCATTATAGAACCGAATTTGGTTAAATCTGTATTAGTTGTATATCCAACTACGGCCATTACGCCAAACATTGCTGAAGCCGCAATGAATGTTGAGAATATTGAACTTGCAGTATACGCAAGGAAAATAAAACTCAAACTCATTCCCATCACAGCCGAGAACAATAAGAATAAGAACAATAATACCGGATAAGAAATACGATTTAGCCCAAACGACATTATAAGTACAAAGGCGAACGGGG
>CAISYK010000934.1 GCA_903889605.1 uncultured Bacteroidota bacterium | reverse complement strand
TTTTAAATTCTTATTGAAAAAAAATGCTTCTAACTTACCTGAAACTAAAAATGGAACTTGGACAGCGAATGACGGAAAGTCCACAAAAAACTTTTCATTACAAAAAAAAACTCGATACTAAGTGGGACTACGCCTACACTTAAATTAATTAAAAAACAAAAAAATGGTAATTGTATATAGCAGTTTAATAAGAGGTATAGCATACGCATTAAGTTCGTTTGATAAAATATTATCCATAAGCAAAAATTTCACTGGTTCTGAAAAACGAAATATAAAAAATGCTTTAAAAGCATTGGCAAATGCGATAAGTAAAACTGTTGAGCACATAGAAATTAAACCACAAAAATATTCGGATAAAGAAATTGCAACTTTTTGGAAAGAAGCTGGCGAACGATTAAGTTTAGTTCCTGATATGACACAATCAACTCACTGGATTTTCCAAAAAGAACTCTATTGGAGAGCAGGTGGTTCAATTAGATTCATTAATGATATCGAGCGAATTAAAATAAAAAGTATGTTATTATTAGCAGAAAAACTTAGAGAAAAATTAGAATAAATTATAAAAATGAGCAAAATATTAATCTTGTTATTTCTCCTTGGAATTATATTGCCGGCTATTGCTCAAGGTGTGAGGCAAAAAGACAAGTTTGGTATTTCTCGTTTTTTTGTCGATGGCCAAACTATTAAGCAAAAAGACAAATACGGTCATGCCCTCTATTTTCTTGATGGTTTAACGATAAGACAAAAAGATAAATACGGCAACGCTTTGTATTTTCTTGATGGACAATTAATAAAACAAAAAGATAAATATGGTGAAACACGATATTTCTTTGATGGTTTAACAATAAGACAAAAAGATAAATACGGCAATGCCTTATATTTTATTGATGGACAAATATTAAAACTAAAGGATAAACACGGTGAAGCGCTTTACTACTTTGAAGGTATTCCAGAGAAGTGGGTAATCGCTTGCATAATTTCACAGTAACTAACCACAGAGTGGGCTTCGCCCGTACTGTTTAAAATTAATAATTATGGAAAAATTATTTGAAGATTTAAAACAACTTCTCGATAATCCTGATACATCATGGGAAACAAAAGAAGCAGTAAAAAAAATGATTGAAGACCAAAAATCAAGACACGTGCGTTTAGCAAACGAACTTGATCAAATTTTAAAAAGATAAAAAAGATTATGGCGAAAAAATTAAAATCAGACGGCACATATGATGGCAGGACAAAAGAAGGTCGCCAAGCAAAAGGCAAGCAACTTCATCCAAAAAAGACAGAAAAACAAATGGAGAAAGCATTAGCAAACAAACAAAAGCACGGAAAATAAAGTAAATTTGCACTCCACCGGCAAGCACAACATGCTATCTGAATGTTTGAAGGTTAAAATTATCTTTACTTTTAATACAGTTATTTCAAAAATTAATACCGCTTTGTTACGCAAGGGTCGGTTAATTGTGCGTTATGAGTTTAAAGCGCAAAAGAACATGAAACCATTAAAAACAATAAATAAAAATTTATGGTTGTTATTAGGTTTATTGCTTATTACACAATGTTTCTATGGCCAAAACAGTAAAACCAAAAGTATTTATCCATACAACAAATGGACAACAAATGAGTTGAAGATGGCCGCAACATATCGCGGTTTGGAATACGTGAGCGATATTGATACTGCCGTTTTATTTTATTGCAATCTTGCCCGGATCAATCCTAAGCTTTTTAGAGATACATATCTATATGAATATTGTCAAAATGATTCGCTTAGAGAATTTCCAAGGAAACTTTCAAAATCTTCTTATTTTAAAAGTTTATGGAAAGAATTATCCAGCTTAAAAAAGGCAGAACCATTGTTTCCTCAAAAGGATCTTTCAGAAATTGCATCCAAACATGCAGAAACAATGGGGAAGATGGGAAAGGTTGGACATGATAATTACGACAAAAGATTTAAAAGTGTAAACTCAAAATATAATCCGAATGGAGAAAATTGCGATTATGGCAGTGACGACCCATTGGAAATTGTGATGGATCTGTTGATTGATGAAGGAGTTTCGAGTCATGGGCATAGAAAAAATATTCTATCCAAGAATTTTAATTGTTATGGTGGGGCGCTTAAAGAACACTCAAAATACAAATATAATTACGTAATGGATTTTGGATATGATGTATCGTTGTTGCCAATAAAAAAAAGAAAGCGGTTTTTCTTTTTTTAGCACATCTATTTTGTTGAGACCTGTTGGGTAGCGACTGTTGGGTAACGACTGTTGGGTAACGACTGTTGGGTAATGACCGTTGGGTAACGACTGTTGGGTAATGACCGTTGGGTAACGACTGTTGGGTAAAGACCATTGGGTAACGACTGTTGGGTAACGACTGTTGGATAACGACTGTTGGGTAACGACCATAGGGTATTTAGATTTAGTTGAAATGAAAATTTAAGTCATAAGCAGCCCACAGGGCAAGCACATTTAAAAACCGCTCCAGCTAACACACATCCAAAGTTTTTAAATAAGCTTGTCCTTTGCAAACGCAAGGAAGGAAAGACCTCCCCTAAAAAAAACAA
>CAISYK010000933.1 GCA_903889605.1 uncultured Bacteroidota bacterium | reverse complement strand
TTTTTAATTTGTTCAATAATCATTTTTTTATCCGTCAATAATAATTCCTTTTGCGCTTCAACTATTTCAAGTCGTTTTCTCTTGTTCTCTAGCTTTTGCGCGATAATTTCTAGTTTGGCTTTTTCTTCCATAATTTGGTTTTTAGGCAACTTTAACAATTTCCTTTTCAGTATTTTCCATTTTCAACCAATGCTGTTGAAGCAACTTTGCATTTTCATTTGGGGTAACTTTCAGATATTTCATAAACGCCCGCTCTGTTCTGTGTCCGGTTATTTTCATAATGGTTATTGAGGAAAGCCCTGATTTATAAAGGTTTGTGGCAAACGAACGTCGCGCAGAGTGTGTTACCAGTAATTCATACTTTTGGTTATTTGAAATTGTGAATACACCTCCTTTTGTTATTCTGGTTTGAACATTAACATGAAGGCATTTTAACATTTTACCTATTTCCTTTAAGTATTTGTTCGTTTTAACATTGGAAATGGATGGAGGTAAAGAATTGGGGTACTTGTCCTTGTATTTCTCCATTATTAATTTTACGGTTTGATGAATTGGAATTACAACAGTTTCATTCGTCTTGCGCGTTTGGATTTCAATAAAATCGCCTGTTACATGTCTTTTTTCAATATTAGTGAAATCAGAAAATCTCAATCCAGTCCAGCAGCCCACTAGAAACAAATCTCTAACTCTTTCAAGCCTAATATTGTCAGTGAGATCCAATTTAAAAAGTTCCTCTAATTCATTGGAATCAAGATAAATTGCGTCGGTTTGTTCAGTTATAATTTTAAATTTTTTACTTTTAAATGATCGATTCGTATGAAAGTCCCTTTCCAACGCATCGTTCATAAACGTTTTGATAGTTTTTATATGTTTGCCCAAAGTGTTGTTAGCGAAATTTTTCTCTTTTGAAAGATACTCTGTGTAAGCTTGGTAAAAATTCATATCAATTACATCGAAGTCAATCCTTACCTTTTTTTGAGCAGCGTATTCTTTTAATGTATTGAGAGTGGTTTGGTAAATCCTGATTGTTCCGGTCGCCAGCGCCTTGCCAGTTTCAGAATTGAATCTGCTTTTCGCCTCTGAAATAAATTGCTCAACAAAGCCGAACAAATTCTTTTTTTGCTTCTGCTGAATGTTTCTTAATCGAATATCAAGAAGTTCCTTCAACTCTTCCACATGTGGCTGCCTGTTGTTATTGTCATTTAGAAATTGTCGGAACACTGTTTTTGCTGTGCTTTCTATCCAGTTAAGCCGGGTATTAAATTCTGGGTATTCTGGAAATTGTCTCGTTTCTTTCGCACGTTGGAAGTTCCTTTTCTCTTTGTCTGTTTCCCAAAATTTCGGATTAATGCTTTCTTTAGTAGAGTATTTCAACTTACGGTTATCCCATCTTATGATAAGAAGTATAAGTGTTTCTCCAATACTATCCTTTTCCCTCAGATTAAAATTTGTTTTCATTTTTTTGTCATTTTTGCCCGCGCGAATTTGCTGCGGGCTCCACTATACATATCACTTTTTTTTGCTTTGGGTGCACTCCAGCAAATCCGCCTACCACAGGATTTTATCAGGATTTGCTAAAAAAGAAACCCCTCGTAAACGACATGTTTACAAGGGGTTTTAGCCCATTTCAGAATTTATAAAATTATTTTAGCTATCTTTGGTGAAACCGGAAGCTAATAAAATTGTGGTGGTGGGCGTGGATAATTTGAATAGGGGTCGGTGGCGGGGTCGGATTGGTTGAATCTGGTTGAGCTAATATTTGGTATTTTGTACGGTTGGAGATTTGCAATTTTTATTTGAGGAGATACAAAGCAGGTGAATCTAATTGAATTCGGGTCAAAATGTAACAGACCCTTCGCGACCACTACTTTATACCCCGACCCCTTAAAAATCAAGCATTTTTGAGGGGTTTCTTTTTGGTGGGGTCGTTCACGCTGTCGGTTTTTGGGGATCCGTAAAAGGTTCTTAATCATTTGTCCGCAACATTGGCAACTTCGCAATTATCAACCTTGCTCTAACATTTAATACCATTTATTAATATATGTTAGTCCAAACTTAAAAAAACCACTCACTTTCTCGACTCCGCTCG
>CAISYK010000932.1 GCA_903889605.1 uncultured Bacteroidota bacterium | reverse complement strand
TTTAAAATTATATTTATTTTGATTAAAAGCTCTTTACCAATATAAACGTAATGAGTTTCCATCTGCAAATCTAAAGAATATTGCACCCCTCATTAAACCACAAAGCAGCTCTGCGGCATTGAGGTTTGTAAGCGTTCCACTACTTTGTTATGGTTATGGCGACGTTCGTAAACAGTTTCGAATTTACAAATTATCTGGCTTGTTCAGGAAAAATCATGTAAATTCGTTAATTGTGCTGTTGCCTTTCAAGCCAATAATTTTAATAATTTTGCAGTATTAGATCTATCATATTTTCAAATGTATAAACCAATAAATTTCTTTAAGGTATTAACAATATTGATTCTATTGGTGATATCGACCTTTTCAAATGCACAAAATGTACCAAGCCATGATTTCCTAATTTCAGGACAGAGCCATTTTGGTTATATCATTAGTCACCGAAATAATATGGCTAATCTTATTAAGGGTCATATTTACGGAGGTGAGCTAAATTACATTTTTCGTACAGAAGGATGTAAAACTTGGGAGCAGATTCATAAATATCCCGAGATAGGAGTTGGGTTTTTACATTTATATTTGGCAAACCCACAACAGCTTGGAAATTTGGAGGCTTTATATCCTTATACCAATATTCGACTAAATAAACTTAATCGAAAAGCTTCTCTATATTTACGTATGGGATTAGGTTTGGCTTATTTAACAAAAGCATTTGACAGGATTGAGAATCATCAAAATGGTGCAATTGGTTCACATTTTAATGCATTTATTAATTTACGATTAAATTCAGATGTTATGCTTTCAAAATCATGGAGATTGGACTCGGGGGTTGGCCTTACTCATGCTTCCAACGCTGCTATGAAAACGCCAAACTTGGGATTAAACATGGTTACAATCAATTTAGGACTTTCTTATGCATTTGGGAATAAAATTTGTACCTTTAAAAAAGATTCCATCCCTCCGTTAAAAAAAATATGGCAGCCTTCTGTAATTGGGGTTTTTGGAATTAAACAGTTAGAAAATCCAGGTGGTCCTGAATATCTTGCTTATGGATTACAGGCAAATGTATACAGAATATTAAATTATAAAAACAAATTGGGCGGCGGAATAGAAATGGCATATAATAATGCAACCAAACAAGTTTGGATAAACGATTCTGTTAAAAATGCCGGAGCTTCTGATATTATTCAGGCCGGAGCAAAAATCAGTTATTCTTTTAATATGAATCGACTTTCCCTGCCGATAGATTTTGGCGTTTATTTTTATAAAAAACAAGCCTATAATGGAATATTTTTTCATCGTATAGGTTTGAGGTATTTAATCACCAAGCATATTGTTGCAAATTTAACGCTTCTTACACATTGGGCGAAAGCAGATTATTTTGAATGGGGTGTAGGGTATCAATTTTAAGTTTAGGGGTTGAAAGCTCAGCCATTGTTCTATCTTCTGATAGACATCAAATAATAAAGAAAAGGGTTGCAAAATAATTTTAATGATCATATATACTAAAAAAACAACTTAAATATCTTTACTCAAATAATAAATCTGCCCAGATGCAGATAATGAGATAAGGTCTTTATATTATTGAAAATAAAATGCTTAAATTTATTAAAATCAGTACTGCAATTTTGTTAACTATTCTTTTTTCAGACTGCAAGAAAGAAAACAGGTGCGATTGTATTAAACGTACCGGATCAATTATTTCTGAAACGCGCACAATCATTGGTTTTGACAAAGTGCAGGTTGAAAACAATCTAAATGTATTTATTACCCAGGATTCCGCTTTTGAGGTTACAGTGGAGGCTGGCGAAAATATTGTTCCTCTTATTGAAACGGTGGTCACCGATGGAACTTTATTCATTAGAAATAAAAATCGCTGCAACTGGACACGCAGTTATAATAAACCATTTAATGTTTATATTAAAATGCCTGTAATAAAATATATCACTTCAGATGGAACAGGAAACATTAAAGGGCTAAACACCATTACAACAGACATGTTTGATGTTCGGACAAAAAATTCAGGTAATATTGAATTGACAGTAAATAATTTAAAAGTAACCTCGCACATGCATGGTTCCGGCGATATAACTTTATTAGGAACTACCAATGAACATGATTGTGATATTGGAGGCACGGCTTTTTTAAATTGTAAAGATTTACATACTAATTCTACATGGGTTCATACATTTACTACAGGTTTATGTTATGTTAATACTGCCAATTTAACCTGCCTGATTGATTATATTGGTGATGTATATTGTTATGGAAATCCTGTAATCGTTCAGGAAACTAAGAAAGGGGCTGGGCAGCTGTTTTTAAAATGAAAGAAAAATTAACTTCTATTAGAATACATTTTTTGATAAGACTGCTTATTTTCTGGATGCTGTTTTTTGCACTTTTCAGATTGTTTTTCATTATTTATCACCATACAAAAATCCCAAATAGTCAGCATTCCGAAACTGTTTTAGGCTTTTTTTACGCTTTGCGGCTGGATTTTTCTACAGCTTGTGCAGCAATCACAATACCATTTTTACTTTGGGCATTTCAGCAGTTTTATAAACACAGATTTATCCATCTTGTGAACCTTGGTTTTAATATCGCAGTTATTTCAATTGTTTCGATATTAAGTATTGCAAATATGGAAATGTACGGTGAATGGGGTACCCCTTTAAGCGCACGAGCATTTAATTATTTATTATATCCACAGGAAGTACTGACATTTATTTCATTATGGTCTGTTTTGCTTTTAATTATTATGTGCGGTGTTTTTATTTTTATTGGGTTTAAATTCTACCGTAAATTCATGACTAATTTTTCGTATCCTATTGAAAATAAAAAAATAAAAATAAGTCAGATTATAATAATACCTGCCCTTTTAATTGTCGGTTACCGAGGCGGATTTCAACTGGCACCTATAAATGAAAGCAGCGCCTATTATTCCACTCTCCAGATCAATAATCATATTGCAACTAATAATATTTGGTATTTAGCACATAGTTTTGTTGAGTCAAACGACAACATAAATCCATATCTATTTATGGATTCTAAAAATGCAAAAAGCATTACTGAAAATTTATTTCAAGTTTCATCTAAGAAAACACACATTTTAACAAAAAACAAAAAGCCGAATATTGTAATTATTGTTCTCGAAAGCTGGACTTCCGATATTATAAAGGCATTAGGGGGTGAAAATGACGTCACACCTCATTTTGATGAATTAACTAAAGATGGTTTATTGTTTACCCAAATGTACAGCAGCGGATTCAGAACTGAACAAGGATTGGTATCTATATTAAGCGGTTTTCCTGCACAACCCAATAATTCTATTATTACAGTTCCCAGTAAGGCGGAACAATTACCTTCTCTGAATGTAGATTTAGGAAAACTAGGCTATCAATCCTCATTTTATTATGGCGGAGAAATAGAATTTGCAAATATGAAATCATATCTTTTGAATACTCATTTCGAAAAGATAGCCGATAAAAACAATTTCGATAAAAATCAATTAAACAGTAAATGGGGCGCGCATGACGAATATGTTTTCATGAAACAGCTCGAAGGATTAAAAGAAGAAAAACAGCCATTCTTTTCTGTTGTATTAACATTGAGTACCCACGAACCATTCGAAGTTACAATGCAGACACCTTTTAATGGAGGAGAGGAACAGGAGCGCTTTAAAAAAGCAGCATATTACACTGATTATTGTTTGTTTAATTATTTTAATGAAGCCAAAAAACAGCAATGGTATAAAAACACCTTGTATATTTTGGTAGCCGATCACGGCCATCGTTTACCAAAAAACAGAAACATGGATTTCCCCGAAGGCCGCAGAATTACTGCAATGATTACAGGCGGCGCACTTGCTGATAACTTAAGAGGTAAAACCTTCGACAAAATAACTAATCAAAATGACATACCGGCAATCATTTTAGGCGCATTAAAATTGCCGCACCAAGAATTTGTTTGGAGCAAAGATGTTTTTAATGAAAGCGTAAAAGGATTTGCATATTATTCTAATGAAAATGCCTTAGGATGGATTGCTCCCGAACAAAATATCGTGTATGCATTTAAATCGAAAAAAATTGAGGAACTGCAGCCTAAGACTCAAAACACCTTAAATGATACCATTCTATCTCAGGCAAAAGCATATTTACAAATCTTATACGAACAATATTTAAAGTATTAATTATATGTTAATTAATAATCAAATTGTTACTATTTTACCAGTAACGGAGATCGAATCATCACTAATTTACAAAAATGAATTTACAAAAAACAGCCCGCCATGTTTTGTAAATGCTCATTTTTATTCATTGTCCGCAGCCATAATTATTATTGTTTCATTCATATTCAGTACAAATTGTTTTGCATTAAAAAATTCCGAATCGATATTATCAAAACAAATCACTAACAATACAATTACAGATACTTCCGCCGATGATTATTACAATAATAATTCTATCCGCTATGAAGATTATATATACTCTTCAAATATTAAAACTGTTCAGCTGCATGATGAAAGCTTTGAATTATCTCAGCCTATCCTTAATCTTGAATCGGAAGAAAAATTGAAATTAAGTTTTGATGATTTAGATGCTGATTTGAAGAATTATTCATACACTATTATTCATTGCACTTACAATTGGGAACCTTCCGATTTAGTTGCTGCAGAATACATTGAAGGCTTCCCTGACAACACAATAAATGATTATAAGTATTCATTTAATACCCTTCAAAAATTTACACATTACAACGCTGTTTTTCCAAACAGCACTAACAGAATTACCAAATCCGGCAATTATTTATTAAAAGTATATCTTGATGGAAATCCGGATAATATTGCCATTACCAGGCGGTTTATGGTATATCAAAATAAAATAATGATTGATGCCAAGGTTACTGCGGCAAGTATTATCTCAGACAGGAATTTTAAACAGGAAATTGATTTTACCATTAATCATACGGGCTATCCTATTATGAATCCATTCAGTGATTTAAATATAGTGTTAACCCAGAATAACCATTGGGATAATGCTAAAACCAAATTAAAGCCTTTGTTTGTTAAGGATATGGAACTTGTATATGATTTTGACCAGGATAATGTTTTTACCGGAGGGAATGAGTTTCGAAATTTTGATATTAAAAGTATACGATATCAATCTGAACGAATTGCCAATGTGAGAACAGATACATCAGGAATACAGGTGACTCTTGCACCTGATGAAGGACGCAGTTTTAAAAGATATTACTCCTCCCCTGATATCAACGGTAATTATTTGGTAAAAATTCAGGAGGGTAATAACAGTGAAGCAGAAGCAGATTATTGTTATGTGCATTTTTTTCTGCCGTATGATGCCGTGTTAACCGATGGTAATTTATATGTTTTCGGTGCATACAATTCATGGAAATGCAATAGGGGAAATTTGATGCATTACAACCCAAAACGTTTTGGTTACGAATGTACATTGTATCTAAAACAAGGCTATTATAACTATGAATACGTGTTTTTAAAAGATGGCGGCGCCGCTGCTGATGAAACATTAATTGAAGGTATGCATTACGAAACTGAAAACGATTATACCATTTATGTTTATCACCGTCAGCAAGGAACTTTTTATGATCAGTTAATAGGCGTAAAACGTTTAAATTCTATGAAATAGTTTCTGCATTATTTATATCCGGATAAATTCCGAAGGATCTGAAGGATTTATAGCGTAACATCTGTTATTAAACCCCAATTATGCTGAATACCTTTAAAACCTCCCATTAACAGCAATAATAAACCATAAACTTCAAATATAAAGTACTGAATCCCCCCTCTCACCGCAAAAACATATACCGCTTTTCTCATTTTTACGACCGTTTAGTAATTGAACCTCCCCTTTCACTCATTGTGTACTTACCTCCCCTGATTTCTGTTGTAATATTGTATTAGAAAATTACATCAGAAATAATTACCACTAAGTAAATCTGAT
>CAISYK010000931.1 GCA_903889605.1 uncultured Bacteroidota bacterium | reverse complement strand
ACATACTTATTCTGCTGTTGGAATCTACACTGTTAAATTAACCGAGGGGCCGCCGGGATGCCAGAACACAAGAACAAAAAGCAATTACATAACAGTATCGCAATCTCCTGTTGCTGCATTTACAGCTAATCTCACTCAAAGCTGTGACATCCCTTTTAATGTAACTTTTGGTAATACATCAACGGCAGGAGCTGTTTACAATTGGAATTTTGGTGACTGGACTACTCATTCAGCCCTAAAATTTCCGGTGCATTCATACACTTCTGCCGGAATTTACAATGTTTCACTTACTGTAACTATTGGCGGCTGCGCAGTTACGCATACAGAACCAAGTTTTATTGTAATTCCGGATCCGCACGCCAATTTTGGAGGAATTCCCAGGAAAGGCTGCGTACCTCTGCCGGTTAATTTTTCAGATTCAAGCTACTCATACTTCGATCCTATTACCAGCTATAAATGGAATTTTGGGAATGGCACCGCTGTAACTTCATCACCTTCAATAAGCAATACATATAATTCTTTAGGCTCTTTTAATGTTAAATTGGTAGTGCAGACCTCGCGCGGATGCAAGGATTCTACCACAAAAATAAATTACATAAAAACAGGCGGAAAACCCAAGCCTGGGTTTATTGCTGTGAGCTCACCAGTTTGCTACGGAACAGCGGCCGTATTTACCGATCAGTCAATTGGCGGGGATTCTGCCTACTGGCAATTCGATATGTTTGAAGGAACTTTTTCTACACCTCCCGGAGCCGCTATGCCATTCAATCCTGTGACAAATATTTTCCCTGATACAGGTTCGTTTTTTGTAAAACAAACCGTTTTTAATAATGGCTGCGACAGTTCTGTTCAAAAAGATCATATTATTAAAATTCTTCCGCCAAAACCAATATTTTCTTATCAGTTGAACTGCAGCAATTATTACTCTGTTGATTTTTTCAGTAGTTCATTGGGAGCAGATTCTATTGTATGGGACTTTGGTGACGGAAGTCCACTTTTAAGCAATACGATTCAGCCAACTCATGTATTTGCGGCACGGGGCAGTATAATTGTTACCTTAACTGCATATAATTTTGCAGCAAATTGTTCGAGCTCCATTTCTCAACTATTTACCATAGCTGAGCCCAAAGCCCAATTCTCCGCTTCTTTATATGAGGGATGTTTTCCTTTGAATTTAAACTTTTCTAATACATCTCTGGATCTAATAACTGATTACTGGATTTTTGGTGACGGAAACTCTGATACGTCTACAGCCGCATTAGTAAATCATACATATTTTTCACCGAAACAGGACACGGTAAAACTCGTAATTACAGATATAAATGGTTGTAAGGATACCGCATCCAGTTTGATAAGTGTATATGGGCCTACCCCGAATTTTAGTTCCAATTTATTTACAGGATGTGCCCCTTTACGGGTAACATTAACGGATGCTTCTGTTTCGGATTCCGCTCTTGTTGAGTGGACTTGGAATTTTGGGGATGGTACTCTTGATACAATTACTGCAAACCATTCAATAAAACATACCTATTCAACTCCAGGATTCTACAATGTTACCATGACTGTAAAAGATAAAAAAGGCTGCTCTCAAATGCTGACAAAATATCAATATATTCGACCAACATATCCTTTCCCAGCATTTACTGTTGATTCGTTTGCATGCAGAAATGAATGGGTCGGCTTTAATGCATTCTCTACCAGTGTTGCTTATCCTGCGAAATTTAAATGGAATTTCGGTGATGGTATTGTTGATTCCACAGCAGGAAGTTATATAACTCACGCCTATACCTCCGACAATCTCTACACTGTTACCTTAAATGTAACAGATGTAAATGGCTGCGACAGCTCTGTACTGCATAAAATACGAATTCAGCACCCTCATGCAGCTTTCACAGATTCTGTGCCCTCTGTACAATGCGGCTATACACAAATGCATTACAGGGATATTTCTACAGGCTTGGCTCTTACTCAATGGTATTGGATATTTGGTGATGGGGCTTTCTCGTATGAACAAAATCCGAATCACAACTATACTGTTCCAGGACCTTATATTGTTACGCTCAGAGTGACTAATAGTGCTGGATGTGAAAATACTACTTCGGATAGTGTATTGGTGCCGGGGCCAACTGGTGTGTTTTCTTTTTCACCCCAAACTGGCTGTACCCCTCTAACAATTACATTTATTGCCGTCAGCCAATCTGCGTCTTCTTATACCTGGGATTTTGGTGATGGTTTTGTAATAGCCAATTCACCGGATTCTGTTATACAGCATACCTATACAGATACGATAACGGTTACTCCTCAATTGATTTTGAACAGCATTCTCCCTAATGGCACCCCATGTACACTATCGGCAAGTACCCAAGGGAAAGTAACTGTTACCCATCCTTATCCGGCATTTACCGCTGATGCGTTTGCCTGCAGAAATGAAGTAGTTGTCTTTGACGCTTCCGGCACTATTGCTGCAGCCCCTGCAGTTTTTAAATGGAATTTTGGTGACGGTTCTCCAAGTCAAACGCTTGGTGTGCCTACAACCAGCCATGCTTATACTTCTGATAACCTATACACAGTTACCCTGACTGTTATAGATGTTCATGGCTGCGACAGCTCTGTTCACATTCAGCATCAAATAAGAATTCAGCATCCCTCGCCAGCCTTTACTTATTCCGTATTCTCTGAATTATGTAATAGTACAGAAATGCTGTACACTGATCTTTCAACCGGTTTTAATATTAATGGAAGACTTTGGGATTTTGGAGATAACTCAACTGATACTGCAAAAAATCCTCATCACATCTATACCCACGCCGGATCATATATTGTCACTTTAACTGTTACTAATAGTTCCGGGTGTCAGGATATGATTACAAGGACTGTTTTTGTGCCCGGACCCACCGCCGGTACATTTTCTTTTACACCTCATATAGGTTGTTTACCGCTGACAGCAACCTTTACTGCTTTGAGTTCTACCATCAGCACTCCTACATCATACACCTGGGATTTTGGAGGTTCCTTTGTAATATCCAATTCACCCGATTCTATAATACAGCATACTTATCTGGATACTTTAACCGCAGTTCCTAAATTATATTTAAACTTTTTACTTCCTAACGGAACCACATGCACGTTACCTCCTGATTCGGCAGGGGTTTTAAGGGTAAAGACTATATTTCCGGCATTTACTGCGGATACTTTTGCCTGCAGAAATGAAGCGGTTGTTTTTAATGCATCTGCCACCATTGCTGAAGCCCCGGCAATTTATAAATGGAATTTCGGCGACGGTTCTCCAAGCCAAACGCTCGCAGTACCTATTATCAGCCACACTTATACTTCTGATAACCTATACACAGTTACCTTAACGGTTACTGATGCGAATGGCTGCGACACTTCTATTCACATTCATCACCAAATACGTATTCAGCATCCGTCGGCAGCCTTCAGTGATTTGGTATTGTCTGAAGAATGTGATAGTACAGAAATGCAGTATACTGATAATTCCACCGGCTTATTTATAGTAGGAAGGCAGTGGAATTTTGGAGATAACTCAACGGATACCTCACATAATCCTCACCACAGCTATACCATCCCGGGAACATATAATGTAAAGCTGGTTGTAACTAATAGTTCAGGATGTAAGGATTCATTATCAAAGAGCGTTTTTGTACCCGGACCAACCACAGGCACATTTTCCTTTACGCCGCATAATGGCTGCCTGCCTCATACAGTTACTTTTATCTCTGTGAGTTCTGCTAACATTCCACCTTCTTCATATACATGGGATTTTGGTGATGGATCAGTGTTATCCAATTCACCGGATTCGATTGTACAGCATACTTATCCCGATACCATAACCGCAGTGCCTCATTTGGTACTGAACTTTATACTTCCCAATGGAACCACCTGTATTTTACCGCCTGAATCTGCAGGAACCGTAAAGGTTAACACTATTTTTCCGGCATTTTTTTCAGCTGCATCTGCATGCAGAAATACATCTGTTGTTTTTAATGCTTCAAGTACAATCGCAGCAGCCCCGGCAACTTACAGCTGGAATTTTGGTGACGGTTCTCCAATCCAAACGGCGGCAGTTCCAATAATAAATCACACCTATACTTCAGACAACTTATACACCGTTACCTTAACAGTTAAGGATGCAAATGGATGCGACACTTCAATGCACATTCAGCATCAAATACGTATTCAAAATCCTCATGCAGCATTTACTGATTCTGTTTTCTTAGAAGGATGCAATAGTACAGAAATGCAGTATACCGATAATTCGACCGGGTTATCTATTATTGGATGGCAATGGAATTTTGGAGATAACTCAACTGATACCCAACAAAATCCTAGTCACATATACAGCAATCCTGGATCATATATTGTAAAACTGGTAGTAACGAATAGTACAGGATGTAAGGATAGTCTATCAAGGACAGTTTTTGTACCCGGACCAACCGCAGGTACATTTTCTTTTACACCTCACATTGGCTGCCTGCCTTTGGCAGTTACATTTACTTCTGTAAGTTCTGCTAATATTCCTCCTTCATCATATACCTGGGATTTTGGCGATGGTTCAGTATTATCAAATTCCCCGGATTCGATTGTACAGCATACATATCATGATACTATTACTGCAACGCCTCAGCTGATACTGAACTTTATTATTCCAAATGGAACCACGTGTATTTTACCGCCGGAATCGGCCGGAACTTTAGCTGTTAAAACTGTTTTCCCTGCATTTGTTACCGATACATTTGCATGCAGAAATGCACCTGTTGCTTTCGATGCTTCGGCAACAATTGCTAATCCGCCTGCAGTTTATACATGGAATTTTGGTGACGGCTTCAGTGATAACTCTTCAGGAAGTATTGCCAATCACGCCTTTACTTCAAACAACCTTTACACAGTTACCTTAACGGTTATTGATGTATTTGGCTGCGACAACTCCATTCACATTCAGCACCAAATACGTATTCAGAATCCTCAGGCGGCCTTTACTAATTCCATGTCCATGGAATGGTGCGACAGCATAGAAATGTCATATATTGATAATTCTACGGGATTAAATATTATTAAATGGCACTGGACTTTTGGCGACGGAACTACTGACACAATACAAAATCCGCATCATAACTATTCTGTTTCGGGAACTTATAATGTTACTCTCTTAGTTACTAATATTGCAGGATGTACGGATTTGCTGTCAGAGAGCATAATTGTAACGGTACCCACCGGAACATTTTCATTTTCACCTGATGCGGGCTGCCCTCCGCTTACAGTTGAATTCAGCACTTTAATAAATGCTCCATCATATATCTGGGATTTAGGCAACGGAATAACATTAGATACTGCGGGTTCTATTGTACATTATTCCTATCAGGATACCATTTCAGCCGTTCCTGATTTGAACATCGTACTTTCAAATGGAACCCATTGTCATATTTCTCCATCGACAGTTCCAGCTGTTATTACAGTTCACCCTATTGTTACAGCTAAATTTTCACTTAATTCAACAAGCTTTGATTTACCTAAGGATATTATGATTTGTTCAAATCAATCGGAGTGGGCAAATACATACAATTGGAGTTTTGGCGACGGCTCGGCCTCGACTTTGATAAACCCTCAATATCTTTACCAAACAATTGGAAATTATCAAATCCAGCTTATTGCCATGTCCCAATTTGGATGTGCCGATACAGCTTATGCAGAAATTACAACAAATACTGATGTTGTTTTTCCTAACGCATTTACTCCAGACCCTGACGGAAATACGGGAGGATCTTATGATATTACTAATAGTATGGACAATAATACATTCTTCCCATACACTTCGGGGGTAATTGAATATCAGTTAGTAATTTTTAATAGTTGGGGCGAACAAATTTTTGAGTCGCTTGATATTAAAAAAGGCTGGGATGGATACTACAGAGGTAAGTTGTGTGAACAAGGCGTTTATGTGTGGAAAGCGTATCTTAAATTGAATAATGGAAAAGAATATTACAAAAACGGCGACCTTACGCTTCTGAGATAATTATTATCTAAATTTTCAGTTTTACTAAAAAGCGTTTGGATTTTGTTTTTTCTTGTTTAATATTCCTGTATTTTAAATTTTTAAAAATAATTTTATTGGGGCGTTTCCCTTTCTTAAAAAAGAAAGTGCCGGGCTTTCCGCTTTAATCTCTAACGCAGTCCTATTTATTAAAGAGGTATGAAGCCATTATAAATATCTCGCTTTTAAACTACAATCGAACTTAGGTTGTTAGAATCGTGAACAAAAACTAAAAAGCTTTATGTCTGACCTTCCTTTTTATACCAGCTGTTTTATTTTTTTGATAAAATCAGGCTGAGCTTTTTTTCTTTCAATTTCACCAATCAGGAAACCGTATGGTTTCAGCGATTCAATATGGTCGCATACAATTTTAAACATGGCGGTAATAGGAATAGCTAAGAAAATCCCGGGGATTCCCCAAATCAATTCCCCTAAAACAAGCGCTATTATTGTTGTGAATGGGTTGATCTTTACCTGCGGGCCTAATATAAGCGGTTCCAGTATCCATCCTTGAATAAACTGAATTGTTCCGTAGGTAACAATAATTCCAGCCAGCATAGGAAGGCTTGCGCCCTGCACAGCCGCCACCAAAACAGTTAGGGTAGTTCCGGTAATATTCCCGATAAAGGGAATAATTTCAAGGAGTCCGCATAGAATTGCAAAAAAAAGAGCGTTTTTGACTCCTATTATTGAAAAGCCTATACCATACATTATCCATAAGCAAAAAATCATTTTAGCAAGGCCCAGCAAGTATTGCTGAGATACATGGGCAACCTTGGAAAGTACTTCCCCCATTTCAGTCCGCTTTGCGGGTGAAGAAAGTTTAAGTAAGAAATGCAGGATATGAACACGATAATATAGAAGGAGAAAAATATAAGCGAGCACCAAAATAAAATTTGTCAAAACAAATGCAAGGGAACCGGCTAACACCTGCATTATTACAGTAAATCTGGGCTGTTCATTATTAAGTATCTCCGACTGCTTTTCTGTTGAAATTCCTAAATGATTAAATATATATTCCTGTATGCGGCTGAAAGTTTCTATTGACCTTTGTTTTAACTGAGCGAAATCGCCGGCTAATGCAGATATCTGCCAGCCCAGTAAATATCCTACAGCAGCTATGGTTATTAAAAATACCAAAAGGCATATTAAAACTGCCAGCCCTTTCGGCACCCTATTCTTTTCCATCACTGTACAAAAAGGTAAAAACAGCGTTGCTAAAACACCGGCAATTGACAGCGGCATCAGAAAATCTTTTGCATAGTGCAGGCCTGCAATTACAAGGAATAAAATAAGTAATTTTTTGATAATTGAGGTTTCAGAGGCTGTCATTTTTACTTTTAACTGTTTTAAAATAACTTTAAAGTATTTTTTTTATAAACAATTCTGCCGGACCTAATTGTTTTTTTTAATCCAAAATACCATTTACATTTGCATATCCCGGTCTCTAGCTATTCTGAAATACTGCAGTTAAGGAATATTATTATAAATCGAGAAAAACATGTGCCAGAATTAGAAAATAAACAGAAATTATGAAGGAATTAATAAATACAATCCTAAAAAAACGAATAATGATAACTGCCATAGTTTTTATTGCGGCGGCAATTGGATGCAGTGATTCCGCAAAAAAAGAAAATAGTGATTCTGCAAATAATCTATCTCATACCATTGCGGCAACTGAAGAAATTGATTCTATTGAACTTAATAATGGATCTAAATGGAAAATAGCAGAAGGGATGATCAATTATATTAGGAATATGGAATCGGATGTAAAACTATTTTCTGAAACCAATAACAAAAATCTTAATGACCTCCTTAATCTTGGTTCGGGATTGCAGAAAAACATAAATCTGCTGACTTCTAATTGTACTATGACTGGAAAGGCGCATGACGAACTGCATAAATGGTTATTGCCTTATATTGACCTTGTAGATAAATTAAATAAATCTAAAGATAGCATTGAAGCAAAAGCGACCTTCATAGAGATAGAAAATGCTTTTATTGTATTTAATAAGTACTTTGAATAGTGTAAAAAAACTTCAGAAATATTTACGCAGTAAAAATATCTGCAGTAATTCTACAGCTGAATAAATTCAAAAGGAATATTGATCAATTTTGCAAACTCTTCCCCGGATTCTTTCATGTCTTCATCTTTTGCTTTATAATACCAACGAACAATTATATCAGCCCCTTCTGAATTAGAAAAATGGAGAATTCTTAATATTTCTAAAACATATTTTGCAGAAACTGTATTAAAGTATTGTAAATTAAATTCAAATCTTATTTGCAAAGGCTGGCGGCTCTCCTTTGCATTAGTTATTTCCGAAAAATACTCTTCAAGCCATCTAAGAGCCAATCCATAAAGTTTCCCCGCATCTTCCGGCCTCGATTCCCCTGAAATTTCAAATTTAAGTAATTTGGGATTGAATGTAATTTGAGGTGAATATTCTGTGCCTTTTATAATAAGTGGTTTCATCTGCAAATAACAAATTTGACACGAATATAGTAATTTATATTGTGATTTATTTATTGTGTTTTTTCGCCGGCATTGAAACAAATAAAGGCTTTTGTTTATCTTTTTCCTTCTCGATTAATACAGATGCAAAGGGTCGGTTTTCAATCTTACTTTCAAGCCAGGCGAGGATATCAAAGGTATTTAAAATGATTTTTTCCGACGAACCTCTTGAAAAAGCAATTAAATAGTTTTCCAAATTAGCAAAGAGCAGTTTATTACGTAATTGAATATAAATTTTTCGCTGTTCGTCGGCTGAAATTCCTTTAATAAGACGTTTTATGTATGAAAGCACCAACAGTTCAAATTTATGAGCAGCCTTTTCTTTTTCAAGTAAACGCTGAGCCGACCGGATAAGGTATTCGAGTAAATCGTAATCTTTCATTTCATAATGAAGAATTATGTTTACAAACATTCCAAAATTGCGGATATCCTGGCGTATTTCGGTGCGTTTATCATTTAATATTTTGTTCAGCCATTTTACAGCATGCTGATATTCTTCAAGCACAAAATAACCATAAAACAGGTCAAAATAAAAGAGCAGTTTTAAATCGCTCGTAATAAGGCTGTCATATTTCTGCAGTCCGTCCTCCAGAAATGGAATAAGGGAAATGCACTCGCGGTATTTCCCAGTGTAAAAAGCTAAATTCCATTCATGGATAAAGGTATATGCAAAGGCTCTGGATTGAAAATGAGCAGTTTTAGATTGAACTGATTTCAGCTTTTTTAAGGCGTCCTCAAACTCATCAAATTTTCGCAGTTCTTTAAGTACAGCAAGCAAATGGTTTAGCGCCAATAGATAAGCCTGCGGGTTTTTTGAAATCTGTTCAGAATGGGATTCAATTAAATTAACAAGTTTATGGCAGTATGGATAAGCGTGTTTATAATCTTCTTTTACTGAAAAATATTTGCTGTAGACATGAAAAAAAGAATATTTAGTGCTGTATGAAATTGCTTTCAGTTCATTATTTAACAGAGGATTATCTATAATACTTTCCAACTCAAGAGTATCTTCTTCTCCTTTTACAATACCTTTCGTTTTAATAAATATTTTAAGTTTATCGGAAAGATATTTATACTGCCTGGCATTTTGATAATCCTGAAGCAGCTGCTCTTCCTCCTTTGCTCCCTGGGTGATAACCTTTTTTGCCGCTTCCATATCCTGCATGGCAAAAACAATTTTATTTTCAAGCAGAATTACTTCCAGTACATATACCTGTTTTTCATATCTATAAGCCTTTTCCTTCAGCTTAATCAATATTTTTGAGGCTTGTTTGTATAAGCCTTTGTCGAAAAGAATCTCGGAACTGTTGAGCAGTTCCCTAAGCTGAATATTGGCCGAATCAACTGTATGATATTCATTAAGGCTTTTCAGGATAAGATTATAAAGGTAATTTTTAGCGACATGTATCTGCTGAACGAATTTTTCGAGGCGGAACTTCTTTTTTAACGCCTCTTCATCATATTCATCCTGCTTATCTATTGTTTCAAACAATTTCAAATAATTATTTTCTTCTCCTACAATATGTCTTTGAGCATAAAGTTTGAAATGCCGCTTCTCAGAAGGATTCAAAGATTTAATAAGATCAAACAGATTGTCGGACGGACGCATAATGGATATTCAAATAATATTAAAATGATTCTGCTTATGTTTATTCTTCTTGAGCAAGAATGAATTAAAGTTGATAAAAGGAATCTTACAAAAGTATAATAATAAATCAAAAAAGAATACCCCCTCTTAAAATCCGCATTTTATTCAGCTGTTTTCTCTGAAGCCATTGTGGAAATTGAGAAACAGGCTATAACATAAGTAATATTGGTGATGTTTTTCAGACTTTCTCCGGCATATTTTTCACCGTCAGACTCCTACAGTTAGAGAAATTTTGGTTTGTAAAAACTCATGCATCAAAGTACATTTGAAGTATATTATTTTACATTTGCAGTCGATTTCAGAATAAAGCACTTTTAATAACCAAAAATATAATCAATTTAAATTACCAATTCAACAAATGAATATCATGAAAAAAACAATCTTACTTTTATTATTACTTCCATTAATTGCTTCTTCGCAGCAACGGACAACCATTATTAAATCTGCAGAACCTGATTATTCCTCCTATTTTCAGGATGCATATCTTCAGTATCCCTCAATACCTCTTGGTGTATTGGAGGCTGTTGCCTATGGCAACACGCATATTTACCACAATATTCATACTGAAGGAGAAGAAGGAAATTGTATGGGGATGCCTTTATCCTATGGAGTAATGGGATTAACGCTTGACGGCAAAAATTATTTTAATAATAATCTGATTTATGTTTCCAGCCTTTCAGGTATTTCAACCGATCTGATAATCAATTATCCAGAAAAAAACATCCTTGCTTATGCCGGTGCATTTAATAGTGTAATGAACTCCTTGGCAAGCCAAAAGCCAGCAGACACAAAAAACAGTGAGATTATTTTTAATACGCTGATCGCGCTCAGCGAACTTCCGCATGCTGACGAAGGCCAGACTTTTGCACTTAATAGTCAATTATACTCTTATTTCACTTTTTTGAATTCCACTGAATTTCAGGTAAAATATAACTTTCCAAATTATAATTTCGATTTGCAGACACTTTTCGGAGAAGACAATTATAAAGTTTTGAGTTCGGCACAAGTGACAGTTTCGGATGATGGAATTTCCGATGATCAGGGAAATATATATAAATCACTAGGAAGCGGTAATAATCAATCAACACAATCAGCAGATTACCCGCCTGCAATATGGACCGCAGCGGCTTCGTGCAATTTCAGTTCGAGGACACAGGCAGTAACAGCAGTTGTAATACATGATGTGGAAGGCAGTTACGCCAGCTGCATATCATGGTTTCAGAACTGCAGTGCAGCTGTTTCAGCACATTATGTGGTGCGTTCTTCTGATGGGCAAATCACGCAAATGGTTCTGGAATCAAAAAAAGCCTGGCATGTTGGAAGCGAAAATGGTTATACAATTGGTATTGAACACGAAGGTTATAATACACAAACAGGGTGGTATACTGCAGCAATGTATCAGAGTTCTGCAAACCTTGTGAAAGATATATGCGCCAGCGGCTATGGAATAAATAAAACTACTTGTTGGAGCGGGGCATCTTGTAATGGAATATGTTTATTATCATCCGCATACAAAATTAAAGGGCATCAGCATTATCCTAATCAATCACATAATGATCCGGGAGTGAATTGGAACTGGGGAACTTATTATAACTTGATAAATAACACAAGCACATCATGCGGAATACCAGCAGGGCTTACAACAAGTTCTATTACTTTAAATAGTGCAGAACTTAACTGGGCTGCCGTTTCAGGAGCTTCAAGTTATAATGTAAAATACAAACCAACAACTTCTTCAACCTGGACAACAGTAAGTTCAGCAACTGTATCAAAATCAATAAGCGGATTGATTTCATCTACAGCTTACGAATTTCAAGTACAAGCCGTTTGTACAAGTGTAGGCAGCTATTCTGCATCTACAGCATTTACCACAATACCTGCGTCGGGATCAAATGATTATTGCGGAAATTCTCAGACTCTTATCCCAAACACGACCTGCGTTTTAACATCCGGGAATACTGCAGGGGCTACTCCAAGCGGGCTGCCTAAAGCAAGTTGTGACGGGTTTTCAGGCACTCCGGCTCTTAATGATGTGTGGTATAATTTTCAGGCGACAGCTTCAGTAAGCACCATTAAAGTGACGCCTTCAGCTGGTTTTGATGCAGTGCTTGCTTTGTATACTTCATGCAGCGGCGGTCAGATTGGCTGTTCAGATAATGGAGGAGGGCCTGGCGCCGCTGAAACAATTATTGCCAATGCTTTAACTGTTGGCACAACCTACTATATTCGTGTTTATAGTTACGGCGCTTCAGTTCCTTCAACAACTTCATTTAATATTTGTATTACATCTGCAAATACTGCTTCCTGCGGAACCCCAACAGGTCTTTCAGCGAGTTCTATTACTTCAGCCGGTGCTGTTTTAAACTGGACAGCTGTTTCGGGTGCTGTCAGTTATAACGTTCAATATAAGCTTTCATCATCATCATCATGGACACCCGTTTCTTCTGCTTCAGCATCCATCGCAATAAGCGGATTAAGTGCATCTAGTGCTTATCAGTTTATAGTACAGGCTGTTTGCTCTTCTGCAGGAAGCTATTCTTCAGCAGCCGCATTTACCACTGCCGCTGGTACATCAACAAACTCAACAGTTACAATAGGAACATCAACAACACCTTATTCTGCTCACCCATTCGGGACAGTATACATGGATGAGCGGGTGCAATACATTTTCAAGAAAGCCGAGTTAACTTCAGCAGGATGGAGCCCTTCTTCGCCTTATTTAAATTCTATTTCTTTTTTCGTATCTTCTGCTGCACCGCAGCCTATGGGAAGCTTTAAAATTACAATGGCTCATACAACAGCTTCGGCTTTTTCCAGCACTTCATTTTTAACCGGTTCAAACAGCCTTGAGGTTTATACAGGGACGATTAGTGCCGTGCAGGGCTGGAATACTTATACATTCAGTACAGCATTTCATTATGATGGAACAAGCAATTTGTTAATGTCTATTTGTTGGGATAACAGCAGTTTTACTGTGAATTCATCTGTCTATGCAAATAGTTATTCAAATTACGTTGCTTTGTATTATAGAGCAGATTTATCCAGCAGCGGCGCGTGCAGCAAAACTACTGGTACCCAAAGTTATTATCGTCCGAATTCCAGATTTGAATTTTCTTCTGTACAGGCTTCTTCAATGATTTATACTCCAATGGAATTAAGATCAAATATCACTTCTTCTTCTCCATTAAATGAGCCAGGTTTTGAAATTTACCCTAACCCAATAAACGGAGGCATCTTGTATGGTAAATTTACCAATCCTGAGAATAAAAAAAGCACAGTAAAAATTTATGATCTTTTAGGCAGGGAATTAGTCTCAAAAGAAGTTAATATAGAGGACGGGAATTTTTCCATGTCTTTTGATTATGAAAACTTTAAAGCTGGAACATATATGGTTGTTGTACTCACGGATACAGTTCGTTTAACAAAAAGAGTAATCATAAAGTAAATGAATTATATAAGAATTCATGACAAATTGAATGGAAATTTTGTAATTTAAGTATCGTAAATACTTCAAAGCCCATAAATCTATTTGAAAAAGAAACCTAAAGATGTTTTATCAACTCTTTAGGTTTTTTTGTTTGTATGCAATTCCTTTTAATTTGATAATTTTAACTTGTTTAGAAAAGAAATTGAATGTGGTTTTAAAAGTTATTAAGTAAATCTCCAAAAAAATTTTATTGATTCTGCAGCCTTTAAAATCAATCACTATGTGTGTTTTGTATTATTTACGGATTTACAAATCTCCTGTATTTTTCATATATTTGGCATATAAGACAAATACTTGATTAACTTTTGTTTTTGTATCCCTTAATCATGGGATTCTTATACTTTAAGAATGTTGAGCAAAATGTTTAACTCATGAAGCAAGCTGTATTTCTTTTCTTGGTTTCATTGCTGTTGCTGCCTGCCGGTTTTGCCGCCAGCCCTGAAGGATCTGTAATTGGAGTCCCAATAAGTCTTGCCGATTCACTTCTTAATTTTTTAAACACCGCCAAAGAAGACACTATTGAAATTAAAACATTAAACAAACTAAGCCGGCAATACATAAATACAGGCCGCTACGATGAGGCAATTCAGTTAGCCCAAAAAGCTCAGCAGCATGCCGAAAAACTTGGCTTTAAGATGGGATTAGGCGATGCCTTCAGCAATATTGGAGTGGCTTATTGTTATCTGGGTGTGAACGACAAGTCAAGGGATAATCATAGAAAAGCATTAGCTGTTCGTAAGGAAATTAACGATAGACAAGGAGTTGCCGGGTCTTATAATAATATCGGGCTGGTATATTTGAATGAGAGTAATTACGAAAAAACGCTGGAAAATTATTTCAAATCTTTAAAAATAAAAGAGGAAATAGGCGATAGGAAGGGGCTTACAAGTTCATACAATAATATTGGAGTTATTTATCTGAAACAAAAAAAATATGAAAAGGCTTTAGATATTTTCACAAAATCCCTGAAAATTTGCGAAGAAATTGATGATAAAACAGGGATAGCAATGGCAAATGGCAATATCGGCCTTGTTTATTTTGGTAAAGATAACTTCAAAAAATCATTAGAGAGCCAGTTGAAAAGTTTCAAAATCAGGGAAAAAATAGGAGATAAGCTTGGAATGACGCTGACTTTAGCCAACATTGGTAATATTTATATTAACCAAAACGATTATAGAATGGCCCTGGATATTTATTTTCAAGGATTAAAAATCGATAAAGAGATCGGTAATAACCATGGAACAGCCATTTCATATGGTAATATAGGCTCCTGTTACCTGCAGATGGCTGAATTTGAGAAATCATTCCAATATTTAAATAAAGCCCTGGACTTATATAAACAAGATGAAGATAATGAAGGGCTCGATAATGTATATTGGATACTGTCGGATTTATGCAGCAAGAAAGGTGATTTCAAAAAGGCATTTGAATACCAAAAACTCTATTCCGATACAAAGGACACAATTCTTAACGAGGAGTCAAATAAGCAGCTTACGGAAATGAATTCAAAATATGAATCTGAAAGAAAAGACAATGATCTTATTAAGAAAGATGCAGAAATAATGAAACAGCAGGCTGATGGAGAAAAGCAGATAATATTGCGGAATGCTTTTATTTTAGGTTTTATTTTAGTGCTTGTTCTGGCATTTTTTATATTCAGGGGATACCGGCAAAAACAAAGGGCAAATAGGCTGTTGGATGAAAAAAATGGAAAGATCACTGATAGTATTAATTATGCAAAACGAATACAGGAATCTATTCTTCCGCCTTTACAAGAAATGAAGAAATTCCTGCCGGAATCCTTTGTCCTTTACCAGCCAAAAGATATTGTAAGCGGTGATTTTTATTGGTTTCACAAAAGTGCTTATCCTGCAATCCATTTAAGGGATGGAGAGGCTTCTAAGGCCAATACTAACAGTCTTTCTGGAGAGGATGGCGGCGGCCATATTTTAATTGCTGCTGTAGATTGCACAGGACATGGGGTTCCCGGAGCATTTATGAGTATGATGGGATATAATTTATTAGAACAGGTTGTAAAAAAACATAATATTTACCAGCCGTCCTTGATATTAAATGAGCTAAGTAAATTGGTGGTGGAATCGCTGCGGCAAACTGATCAGATAGGAAAAGTAAATGATGGAATGGACATCGCCTTGGTAAGTTTAGTAAAGAATACAGAAAGTTCACAGGGAGAAAAAGAAAGTCAAAGCCCTTTATACAGCCATTTGGAATATGCAGGAGCGCATAATTCATTATATTTAATACGAAACGGAATACTGCATGAAACCAAAGCAGATAAAGCATCTATAGGTTATTCATTTGATAAATCATTCAGTTTTGCAAACCATAAAATAATGTTAGAAAAAGGCGACTGCCTTTACATTTTTTCCGATGGTTTTGCAGATCAGTCCGGAGGTCCCGATAATGAAAAATTTTACTATCAGCCTTTCAGAGAATTACTAATTGAAATTAGCCATTTAAGCATGGAAGAGCAGAAGAAGAAATTACAAACAGTATTTTCTGAATGGAAAGGCAGTAAGGACCAAATTGATGATATGCTTGTGATTGGTCTGAGAGTGTAACAGGGCTTCTGTTTTGTTAAATTACTGCAGCCTTTACAGGAGCTTTAATAGTTGAAAATTTATTATTCAAAATGGCTCTCCCCTTTCATTTAACAGCATAAAATTACACCGAAACATCTATTAAACATATCATCTCCGCCATTTACTGGTGCTTTTCCTTGTTGATTTGCCTTTTTTAGGATCACTAACACTCGGGCCGCCAAGATTTACTTTTTTATTTTTTTCTTTTTTCTCATGGAATGCACCCTGTCCGACCGGAGTTTTAATAGCAGCTATCCTTCTAAGATTTTTATCTTTTATCGAGGGTTTCTCTTCCTCAGTAAATTCTTTTGAAATCGGAACCTCTTTAGGCAAAGGCTTCATTGGAATTTCCTTATTCATCATGAACTCAATTTCGGATTGAAACGCCTGCTCAGCTTCATTAATAAATGATATGGCAGTGCCGGCCTTATTTGCTCTTCCTGTACGTCCTATCCGGTGTATATAATCTTCGGGCAGCCTTGATGTATCAAAATTTATTACGTGCGTAACATCCGAAATATCCAAACCGCGGGCAATAATATCTGTTGCAATTAATACACGTTTACTTCCTTCATGGAACTGTTTCAGTGCACTGATTCTATTATTCTGCGACAAACTTGAATGTATTACTCCAACCTGATTGGTTAACTTTTTTTCCAAATGTTCATATAACCTGTCTGCCAATTTTTTATTTTCCACAAAAACCAGCACTTTAACCAATTCCGGATCATTAAAAAGCAGATGTTCCAATAAGTTAACTTTTGTGAAAAAGTTCGGAACATGGTAAGCTAACTGAATAATTTTCTCAAGCGGAGTGCCGTGTGCAGCGACCTCAATTTTTAAAGGCTCATTAAAATATTTAGAAATAACCTTATCCACATCTTCAGTAATTGTTGCAGAAAACATAAGATTCTGCCTTTTTGCGGGTAAGGAATCTAAAAAACTTATCAGCTGCTGGCGAAAACCGAGGCTCAGCATCTGATCTACCTCATCAATCACTAATTTCTGAATGTCCTTTAAGCGCAGCAGTCCGGTTAGGGCCAAATCAACTAACCTGCCTGGTGTAGCAACTAAAATATCAAGGCCGTTATAAACCAGTTGTTTTTGAGTATTTATATTTGTTCCGCCGTAAACCCCCTGGTAACGCACATTCATATAGGATGTGAGCTTCTCAATTTCTTTTACTATCTGGAGCACCAACTCCCGGGTAGGCACAACAATCAAAATCCGCGGATGTTTTTTTTCTGAATATTTTAACTGCCTCAGCAACGGCAGTAAATATGCAAATGTTTTACCTGTACCTGTCTGGGCAATGGCCACCAGGTCTTTCCCCGACATAATCACCGGAAACGCTTTTTCCTGGATTGGTGTTGGATTGATATATCCTAAGTCGTCTAATGCGCTTATAAGGGGTTTGTTTAAATTCAGCTCGTCGAAAGTCACAATAATGGTTTTATTTGACTGCAAAGGTATTGAAACTAATTTAGCTATTCGACTTTAGATTAATATTAAGCACTTTTGAAACATCATTTAGGATAAATAAATAATTGGGGCGTTCCCTTTCTTAAAAAAGAAAGGGCGGGCTTTTCACTTCAATCTTTTTGTTCGTGCCTCACAAAAAGGATTTCCGCTGCAATCCCTAACGCAGGCATTAGCGATGGAAGAGCATTTTAGAATTGTATAAATAAATCACAGGAGTATGGCTTAAATTATTTCATTTTTTTATTAACAGGTAAATATGAATCTTATTGGGGATATATAATGTTGAGCGACATTACAAAAGAGGACCCGAACTTTCTGTTCGACAAATATAATTTTTACAACTTGAATTTTGAATTTATTATATCGTATCTTTCAACCAACATATGATTAGCCTATTACATTTTTTGTGCAATTTAAATAGACCGACGTGTATTTCAACGATAATTTTATTATTCGCAATTTTACAAGACAAGGCAATAATAATCTTCAATAATCAAAAAAAATATAATATTTATCATGGACAGAATCACTAAAAGTTATTTATCGGAGTTTAAATTGAAATATGCTTTCAATGATTCAATTAAAGAAGAGACGTTATTCGAACATCTTGTAAATTATACGTTATTAGAAAGAAAAATTGATGAAAGTTTAGATGACGATTTAATTGAAAAAATAAATATCGGAAAAAACGGGACTATTGGAATTGATGGATTTGCTATTTTAATAAATGGACATCTTATTTTTAATAAGGATGATATAAATTTAATATTAGATAACAATAAAAAATCCTTTGCGGAAGTCGTTTTTATACAGAGTAAGACTTCTGCAAATTTTGATAATAAAGAAATTGGCTTATTTGGTAACGCAGTTAACGACTTTATATCTGAAACCCAAAACTATAATTGGAGCCAAAATGCAATAGAAAGCATCGAATTATTTAATCACCTAATAAGTAGAGTTAGTGATTTATTTGAAAACCCGACTTGCAATTTATTTTTTGTATGCTTAGGAAAAATAAATAACGAAGATGAAAATCTAAACGCAACAAAAACGAAAATCATTTTGGATATTTCTGGACAACAAATTTTTGAAAGTATTACATTTAGCTATATTGACCATTCAATCCTGCAAAATGATTATAAAAAAATAGGTAAAAACATAACAAAATCTTTTGAATTTAGCTTGAAAACCTTAATGCCGAACATTGATAATGTTAAGGAAGCCTATATTGGAGTCGTGCCTGTTACAACAATTATTGACTTGATAAAAGATGATGATGGTAATTTGGAAACGACAATTTTTTATGATAATGTTAGAGATTTTCAAGGGGAGAACAAAATAAACGTTGAAATCAAAAACACTTTAAAAGATGAAAAACTAAAATATGCTTTTTCAGTTTTAAATAATGGGGTAACAATAGTCTCCGAAAAGCTTGTTACCTCTAGAAATACATTTAATATTAGTAATTATCAAATAATAAATGGCCTTCAAACATCACACATGTTATTTAAAAATAAAGAATTTTTAGATAGTGACATATATGTTCCGATTAAATTGATAGTAACCCAAGATGAATGAAAATTTAATTTCAAAAATAATTCGCTCTACAAATAGACAAACTGAAGTTAAAGAAGAAGATTTAATCGCATACTCTGATTTCCAAAAAGGCCTTGAAAATTATTACAAAACATTTCCGGACAACCAGCAATTATATTATGAAAGACGTTCTAAACAGTTTAATAATACAACCATAGACCGAAAAAGCATTATTGACAAATCCACTCAAATCAAAGTAATCGGAAGTATGTTTTTT
>CAISYK010000930.1 GCA_903889605.1 uncultured Bacteroidota bacterium | reverse complement strand
TGCCATCTCCTAAAACTCTATTATTTTGAAATTTGAGTTTTATATTATTTGAATAACTACATTGATTTGCAGGCTGTTGCAAGGAATAAATTAAATAAATAATATTGAACAAAAATATCGCCAAGCCTCACTATACTCAATGACCTCTGTCATTCGATATGCTGATATATTGCACTGGTATAAATGACAATTTTCAATTATATTTATTAAAGAATTTGATTATTTCAGATTTATTTATTATATCTTTGCAGGAAGCATTTTACTTCAAAAAACAATATTTTGAATAAAATGTATAATAAGTATTAAAAAATATTAGAAGTATTGTAAAATCACGCATTTTAACAACCTGCATTAGTTCTGCGAATAAAGAAAAAGTCATCTTAGGATAACCCGGTAAATAATTCTATTGATATGTGTTCTGTTATAAATATATATGAAGCCTTACTTTGCCTGGGATAAACTATTACATTTTATAATTAATTTAAAAAAAACAAACTAACATTCAGATGCTAAAAAACTATTTTGTCGCTGCTCTCTTCTCTGTTTTTCTTTGCCTATTTTTTTTAAAAACAACAGAAGCCCAAACTAATGATACAACAACAGATAAGGATAAATTAAGCATCCTTACATGGAACGTTTATATGCTTCCCCGGTTGGTGTTTCACACTGGTCAGATAAAAAGGGCACAGGCCATTGTGGAGCAGCTGAAAGATCAAAACTATGATATCATTGTTTTTCAGGAGGCTTTTGATAATAAATCACGGAGTATTTTATGGAATGGATTGAAAGGGAATTTCCCTTATCAATCCGGAGACCCTATGCACAAACATTTTTACAGAGTCAGCACAGGTATTTTTATTGTCAGCAAACTTCCATTAAAAGTAGTTGATAATATTTTTTTCTCTGAATGCGGCGGCAGTGACTGTTATGCTGTGAAAGGTGCCGTTCTGGTGAAAGTGACAAAAAATAACCATACCGTTCAAATTATTGGCACTCATTTGCAGTCAGCTGATGGGAGAAAGATGTCAGGACAGCAAATCAGGCATATGCAGTATGAAGAAATTAAAACCAAATTGATGATTCCTAATGCCGAACCGGGTATTCCTCAATTTTTTGTTGGTGATTTAAATACAGCAAAAGATGATACAAAGAATTATGAGCAATTACTTTCCAGCATGGATGTGGAAGATGGCGACATTGCAGGAGGAAATCAATTTTCTGCAGTTGGAGGAAAGAATGATGTGGACATCAATGTTAATGATAAACCGCACCTGATTGATTATATATTATGCCGGAGAAATGGCTGTAAGATTAACTTTACTCAGCGATGCGTGAAAATATTTCAGCAATATTGGAGTAAGGATCATAAAGATCTTTCTGATCATTATGCTGTTTTAGCAGAGGTTGCGCTAAAATAATTTTTATTTTGAATAGTATTTATACCTTGAGAAATGTTTCTCCAATAGACTTTTTTATCTGTAATTTGTTGATTTGAATATTTGAATAAACGTGAAATCCGACAATTGGGTTTATATAGATTGAAGGCTTAAATTATTTAGTAATTGTTAAAAAATAAAAACGATTATTCCTGAATTGGAATAATCGTTTTTATTTTTTTGCCGGCCGTTTTCTTATTTCATAACGGCTTTAAATGCCATGATTTTTCACATAAGACCTTCGTTTTCTGGATACAAATACGAGTCTTCTTCTTCCAAGTCTTCAAAATCTAATTCCTCAATTTGATTTTGAGTTTTTGGCGTTTTAATTTGACGGTCGTTTTTCCCTGTGTGTACTTTCTTATGCGGTTTAGCAATTGGATTTTTAGAACCTTGTTG
>CAISYK010000929.1 GCA_903889605.1 uncultured Bacteroidota bacterium | reverse complement strand
TTAGATTTTTGTGAAAAGTTTAAAAATTTCTTGGAGAATGAATTTGTTTTTTATCAATAAATTCAAAATCATATCTCAGTATAATTTCATGACTTCCCTGGTTATACTTGAATGTTTTTAAGCCATAAGACCAATCGTAGGAATAGCCAACGTGAAATTGTTCAGTAATGTCAAATCCTATCAAAGCTCCTACAGCGTCGCCTGTACGGAACATTGCACCAACCAATAACTTTTTCATTATTATAAATGATGCTGTAAGATCTGCTTGAACAGGCGCTGCTGGTGTAACTTTAATCAGCGTTGTAGGTTTAAAAGCCAAATTGTCGGTTATCTTAAACAATGTTCCTGCAATAAGGAAGAAATGTCTTTGTTCTTTTCCTACCAAAGTATTTCCATTTTCCAACTTTACTTCAGAATAACTATTTTGTAATAAATTAGGAGCTGAAAGACCAGCATAAAAACGTTCTCTGGAATAATATGCACCAAAACCAAAATTTGGTGTTACATGATTGCTTATATTATTTTGAAAAACGGGGTCATTTTGCTGGTCTAATTCAAGCGAATTCAAGCTTGCCTGCCATATATTAGCTCCGGCGCTTAAACCAAGCGCTAATCTCGATTTTTCATTTACCTGTATTATATAAGCAAAATCTGCAGTAACTGAAGTATTATTAGTAGGCCCTATTTTATCATTCAATACCGATAAGCCCAATCCAATATGCTTGTTCCTTAAAGGTGAATGCATAGTTAATGTTTGAGTCAGCGGAGCTCCTTTAAAATCGACCCACTGCGAACGATGCAGAGCCGTTACTGTTAAAGCATCTCTGCTTCCGGCATAACCCGGATTAACAGCTAATGTATTATTCATGTAATGTGTGAACATTGGGGCTTGCTGTGCATTTATGGTTAAACTCCCAGAGGATAAAACCAGCGCCAGTGTTATTTTTTTTATTGTTTCCATTTTGTTTAAATTTTAATTTCGTGTTAATTTTTTATGATTAATTATTTTATCGGTTTAGATAAATAGTTCCTTTAAATATAGGTGAACTATCTTTCAGATCAAGTATGTAGAAATAAGTACCTATCGGCAGTTCTTCTCCTCCAATTCGTAATCCAATAGTTGCTTTTCCATCCCATGTATTTTGATAAGAATTTGTTTCGAACACTTTATTTCCCCAACGGTTAAAGATTACAAAAGTATTTGCCGGGTAATTTAATATCCCTCTTATAACAAACAAATCATTTGTTCCATCACCATTTGGAGAGAACCCTTCCGGTATAAAGAAATCAGTTGGAATTGGTTCAACGGATGAAACATTGTTAGCCATAAGTGTATCCGCCTGATTACCGTAGATTATTGCTGTATTAACATAATTCCCTTCGGTATTTACAGCTGCAGTTACAGTTAATATTGCTGAAGCCCCATTGCTGAGATTACCAATTGTCCAAACCCCAGTGGAAGGATCAAATAATCCAGCGGTTACTGCAGATGAAATATAACTGTACCCGCTTTGTAATATATCGTTAACAGCAACTCCTGCTGCATCATAAGGGCCATTATTTACAGCTGAAATTGTAAACACGATTGTATGTCCAACAAACGGATGCATATCACTCACGGATTTGACAACGCTTAAATCAGCTATACAATCCTTTACCACAACTGTTTGACTTGCGGTTCCCGAAACACAACCATTAAGTGTAACGATTAATGAATACGTGCCTGAATCTGTTAGAGATGCAGAAAAAATTACTGTATCCTGAGCTGTTGATGTGTACCCATTAGGACAAGTCCAACTGTATGTTGCTCCTATTACTGTTTGTGCGTTAAGGCTTAATGAAGTACCTGTACAAACCGGAGAATTAGTGCTTGGAGCAACTGCGGGTATTGGATTTACAGTTACTGCAAAGTCTGCACTTGTTGATCCGCAAAGACCGGAGGAAGATGCTGTAATTGCTGCATTTCCAATGAATAATCCATTCCAGTTCATAACACCTGTAAAGGCATTTATTACACCAGCAGCTGCAGGCAATACTGAATACACAATTGAAGTACTGTTGGAAGCAGAAGCAGTATATGTTTCATCAGGGGCGTTCTGACAAACTATTGCAGCTCCCGCTGTAAAGCTTGTTGCTCCTATTGTTGGATTTACTGTTGTTGTTGTGTCTTTACTTGTTGTTCCGCATAAACCTGTTGAAGTCGCTGTGATGACAGCAGAACCGCTGAAAGCGGCATCCCAGTTCATAACACCTGTGGCTGCATTAATTACACCTGCAGTTACCGGTAATACAGAATAAGATATCGAAATACTGTTTGCTGCTGATGCAGTATAGGTTTGATCTGCGGCATCCTGACAAACAACAGCTGATGCTGCTGTAAAGACTGTAGCTCCTATTGAAGGATTTACTGTTACGATTGTGTCTTTACTTGATGTTCCGCATAAACCTGTTGAAGTCGCTGTAATAACAACTGCTCCGTTGAAAGAAGCATCCCAGTTCATAACCCCTGTGGCTGCATTAATTACACCAGCAGTTACTGGTAATACTGTATAAACTATCGAAGTACTGTTTGCAGCTGATGCGGTATAGGTTTGATCCGCAGCATCCTGACAAACAACAGCTGATGCTGCTGTAAAGACTGTGGCTCCTATTGAAGGATTTACAGTTACGATTGTGTCTTTACTTGATGTTCCGCATAAACTGTTTGCATCAGCAGTGATTGTTGCTGTTCCGCTGAATGAAGCATCCCAGTTCATCACACCTGTATTTGAATTTATTATCCCTGCTGATATTGGAAGTACTGAGTATACTATTGATGTACTGTTTAAAGCTGACGCAGTATAGTTTCCATTTGCATCATCCTGACATACGACTGGTACAGCAGAAGTAAATACTGCAGGCCCAATCGGAGGATTTACTGTAACTAATGTATCTTTACTGGTTATTCCGCACAGACCAGTCGAAGTAGCGGTTATCACCGCTGTTCCGGAAAACGCTGCATCCCAGTTCATAATTCCGGTAACGGAATTTATTATCCCAGCTGCCGGCGGTAATACTGAGTAGGATATTGAAGTACTATGTGCTGCCGCCGCAGTATATGTTTCATTCGGCGCATTCTGACAAACGACTCCAGCACCTGCTGTAAAGCTTGTTAACCCTGTCAATGCATTTACTATTAAAGAAACATTTATTGAAGTATCATTCGGCAAAAGATTTCCGCTTACAATAACATTGTAAAATGAAGAAGTATCAGAAATGCCTGCTGGATATATGGTAAGGGAATCAGAATCAGCTCCTGAAATATTTCCTCCATTTATCAAATTAACATTTCCTTTCCTCCATATATAAGTGAGACCGGAACCAGATGCAGTTACTGAAAAGCGTGCAGTATCACCTTCACAAACAGTTTGATTTATTGGATTTGTAATAACGATTGGTGAACTGCCGCATCCCGGAGGCATTATAACTGCTAATCCTGCTGTTGTTATTGCACCATCCATTGTAAGAGCTCTTCCGTCAAGTTCGATTCCTGTATTAACCAGGTTGATAGCTCCTACAGCAACGACAATAGTTCCACGGAAAACAGAATAATTATTTATGTCAACCGAGCCTGCTTGAATCATCCAGAAAACATTTTTTGACTGTGCTCCATTTATCAATTTCACATTTGAATAAGTACTTGTTGCAATACCTCCGCCGATAATTTTAATAACAAATACTGCATTCGCATTGCCTTGAGCATTTAGTATAACTGTATCAGTAAAGGTTGTTTGTCCATTTATAAGATAAGTATGCGGAGTAAGAACCAAATTGTGTCCGAACTCAGCAGGAGCGAGCAGCTCAATATCATAAGACAATGCGTTCAGTGTATTGTATGCGGTTGACAAATCAACAGAACATGCAATTGTAGAAGGATCTTGAGTAAGATGCAGTGCACCGGTTACATCACCAGCAGACCATCCGGTAATTGAACCGCCGCCATTATTTCCAACATCACCTATGGAAGAAGATATTGGGGTATTAGAAAGTGCGCCGTTACCTGAAAATACTGCATAGCATGCTGCGGAGTTAAGAGCAGGAGCTGCAGGACCGGTTAGAATTGGGCTTCCGCATCCGCTTGGTGTATATACAAGCACGCCGGTAACGTTAATAGCTCCGTTAATTGAAAGCGCTCTTCCTTCAAGCGTATCGCCGACGGCCAGGTTAATTGCTGAATTATTAGCTATAATAGTTCCCTTCATTGAGGTGTTTGTTGCCATATCTACAAGACCTTCAATTTTCCAAAATACATTACATGCCAATGCCCCATTTACCAATTTTACTTTAGAACCAGCACTTGTGGAAAATGCTCCCTGGAGCTGAAAAATAAATACCTTAGAAGGATCTCCCTGTGCATCCAAAATAAGGTTTTGATTCAACGTTATTGAAGGACTTGTGATGGAGTAAACACCTGAATTAAGAATCTGTCCAGGTCCTGTTCCAAGAAGCGGGGAAAGAGTGTTGTCAGTTGGTGTTGTCGCGTTAAGCTGTCCGTATGCGGCCAGCAAATCTGTCGCGCCCTGCACGCTTATTGGGTCACTCGTGTGAGCCATTATACCATCAACGTTTCCGAAACCTGTAACAGGCCCAAGATTTGAACCGCAATTACCTGTAACATGGGTAAGATAAGTTGTCCCTGTATTTTTCACTAACCCATTAGTGGTGAATAGGGCAAAATTTGCTGCCGTCCCTAAGGTAGGCGCCTGCCCGAAATTTACATTCGGCATTAAAAACAGAATAACTGCTGATAATGTATTAAGTAGTTTGTTTTTCATTTTATTTAGATTTATTTGTTAGTTAATTTTCACACTGCAAAGTTGTGTCCCTTTGAGAAGGAAAGTGTTATACAAAAAAGAAAGGCAAC